>JBDHBK010000160.1:0-5309 GCA_039592635.1 Gemmatimonadota bacterium | reverse complement strand
GGCGACCCAGTAGCAGCTCTCGGTCGGGCGTTCGGGCATGCCGTCCGGCCCCGTCATTCGCCGCCCTCCGAGGCCGCGGCCAGGCGAGCCCGGGCATCGGCCAGCACCAAGTCGTACCGGGCTTCCAGCTCAGGGTGCACGCCACGACAGCCCGCGACGACCTGCTCCGACCAGTCGAGGTAGTCGCGGCGGCGTTCGTAGGACCATCCCGCGGCAGGCGCGTGCGCCACATCGTACGTGTTGCAGATCTTGTCCGCGATCTTGATCAGCTTAGCCTCGGGGCTGAGGTCCGGCGCATGCTCCACCTGGAGACGTTTCCTATCGCGCGACCGCAGCTCCTGATCGTCGGTCACGGCGTCGACGAGGGCTCTCACCCGCGGTCCGAATTCGCTTTCGATCTCTTCCGGCGTGGCGGTCGTGTCCTCGACCGTATCGTGCAGCAGCGCGGCAGCCAGCACCTCGGCATCGTCGATGCCTACCGCCACGAGCTCCGATGCCACGGCGATCGGGTGATTGATGTACGGGGACGCCTCGACCCCTTTCCGCCTGTCGTCCCGGTGATGATCCGCCGCGAAGCGCAGGGCGCGGAAGAGGAGTGGGAGGTCTGTGCTATCTCCGGTCATTCCGTCTCTTTCCGAGTGTTCGATTTCGTTCAGTACCGTAGTCGAGGGACCCCAAAACCGCCACACCCTTCGCATAGGGTCCGACAGTTCTGGGAAGATACCTTCCTGGAACGGTCGAGGACCTTCTCGGCGTGAAACGGCACGAGACCAGCATGAGACCGCTGAGACCTTGCGCGTCGAATCGGCGTGACCGGATAATAGAGTCATGTCCGAGGCTCACATCCAAAGACTCAACGAGGCCCTGCATGGCCGTTACCGCGTCGAGCGCGAGGTCGGCGAGGGCGGCATGGCCACTGTGTATCTCGCCGAGGACCTCAAGCATCACCGCCAGGTGGCGCTGAAGGTCCTCAAGCCGCAGCTCGCGGCCCAGATCGGCGCCGAGCGCTTCCTCGCCGAGATCGAGGTCACGGCCAACCTGCAGCACCCGCGCATCCTACCTCTCTACGACTCGGGCGAAGCCGACGGCTTCCTCTACTACGTGATGCCGTTCGTGGAGGGCGAGAGCCTGCGCGAGCGGCTCGGCCGCGAGCACCAGCTGTCGCTGGACGAGGCGGTCAGCATCGCGTGCGCTGTGGCGGGAGCGCTTGAGCACGCCCATGGGCACGGTGTCGTTCACCGCGACATCAAGCCGGCGAACATCCTTCTCCAGGCCGGAGAGCCGGTGGTGGCGGACTTCGGCATCGCGCTGGCCGTGGGCGCGGGAGCCGGCGAGCGGCTCACCGAGACGGGAGCCAGCGTCGGGACGGCGCACTACATGAGCCCCGAGCAGGCGACGGGAGACTCGTTCGTAGGTCCGGCCACCGACATCTACGCGCTCGGCTGCGTCCTCTACGAGATGGTAGTCGGGGAGCCGCCGTACACGGGCGCTTCGACGCAGGCGATCCTCGGGAAGATCATAACGAGTCAGCCGGTCCCTGCCATCGAGGAGCGACCGGCGGTTCCGCCGCACGTCGACGCGGTGATCCGCCGGGCGCTGGAGAAGATCCCCGCCGACCGATTCGGCTCAGCGTCCGACATGGCGGCCGCCTTGAAGGACGAGAGCTTCCGGCACGGGGTTCTCGCCGGCCGCGGGCAACCGGGACCCTGGAAGGCCGTCGCCCTGGCCGCTCTGGCGACGGTCGGCGCCCTGACCGTGGCGCTGGCCTGGACCTCGACTCGGCCCGGCTCCGAGGGCTCTGTATCCGTGACCCGCGTCCGCGTGGCCATGGCCGAGGGACAGGAACTGCTGGGGGACCTGGCGATCTCGCCGGATGGTTCGACCTGGGCGTACGTGGGACCCGGTGAGACGGACCGCCGGCTGTGGGTCAAGAGAGGCGCCGAGAGCCGCGCCACGCCCTTGATTGGAACGGAGGGCGCAAGGTACCCCTTCTTTTCTCCCGACGGGCAGTGGATCGGCTTCATCGTCGCGAACAGCCTGCGGAAGATTGCCGTCGATGGCAGCGGGGCCGTCACGCTGGCAGACGGGGTAGTCAATCTTGCCTATTACAGACCCGCCTGGCTGCCGAGCGGACATATCATGTTCAGCGGTGGGGGCGACGACGCGCTGAGGCGCGTTCCGGACGTGGGGGGCGTCGCAGAAGCGATACTGACGCCGGACGATCTGCCGGAGCGGGCCAGGGTTCACCAGGTAACCCCGACCCGCGATGAGAAGTACCTGGTCCTCTCCACGACTCCTCCCGGCGGCGGCGTCTATTCGATCTGGCTGCTCGACATCGAGGGCCGCAGTGTGCGGCACCTGCTCACCGGAAGCATGGCGGTGGGGATCACCCCGGCCGGGCACCTCGTGTATTTGAACGGGCGAGGACAGGCTTTCGCCGCCCGCCTCGAGCTGGGTCCTGAAGCCGCAGTCGGACCGGGCGTGCCGGTGGCGGAGGGAGTCGGATACCCGGCCGCCTGGTCGCCGGCCGGGGTGCTACTTTACCGGGAGGCCGCGGAAGAACCGAACAGGACCCTGGTTCGAGTGAGCCGGGACGGCACGTCGCAGGAGGTCGTGGATTCCTCGTGGACGGACTTCTTAGGGTCGATCGCTCTGTCCCCTGATGGCCAGCAGCTCGCGGTGGCGATTCTGAACGAACAGGGCGAGGACCTGTGGGTGAAGCAGTTGGACCGCGGGCCAGCCACGCGCCTCACCTCATCCCCGGGGGTGGACCGCAGGCCGTCCTGGTCCCCCGATGGAACGCGTATCCTGTTCCCCTCGGATCGCGGCGAGATGAGGAGCCTGTGGTCGATGCGGGCGGACGGGATCGGTGAACCCGAGCTCGTGCTCGCCACGGACGCACAGATCGACCAGGGGCTGTGGTCGCCGGACGGGGAATGGCTGATCTACCGTGTCGGAGCCACGGCCGGGGTGCGGGACATCTTTGCGCGAAGGCTCTCGGGTGACTCCGCGACGATCGCAGTATCGGCCCATCCGGAAGCCGACGAGGATTCTCCGGCGATCTCACCCGACGGTCGGTGGATCGCGTATGTGTCGGACGAGTCCGGGGAAGCCGAGATCTACGTGCGGCCGTTCCCGAACACCCAGGACCGGCGCGTCCAGGTCAGCTCTGGCGGCGCCTCGGCGCCCGTGTGGAGCCCGGACGGGGATCAGCTCTATTACATCAGCGCGGCGAACGGGGGCACCCTGAACTCGGCGTTCGTTGAGACCGGCTCATCGTTATCGGTGGACAGTACGGTCGCCCTCTTCCCGCGCGGGAACTTCATCCTGAACAACCGACACGCCCGGTACGTGGTCACGCCTGACGGCGAGCAGTTCCTGATCGTCCGCCTGGAGGAGGCGGCCGACAGCCGGCGCGACCTGATTCGCGTGGAAGGGCTTCTTGGAGAGCTGAAGGAGAGGCTCCGGGACTGACGCTCCGGGTATGGGGAAGTGCCTAGTGCCCCGAGATGCCGATCCACTCGTCGCTGAGGCCACCCAGCAAGGTGCCGAAGACGAATCCTGCGACCGCCCCCGTGAGCCCGAGCGCCACCGGGCCTGCCACCCAGTCACTGCTGGAGCAGCCCGAAGCCGAATCGTCCAGAGAGCATCCGATCCCCGTGGCCGCCGCGCCCAGGAGCGCCCCGACCCCACCGAGGACGGCCGCGCCAATCAGTCCTCCCCGATCCGCGCTCGAGTGAAGGACCGCTGCGTCCTGCAGGCCATCAAGCGCTACGTCGATCGACTCCTGACCTGCGGCCAGGCGCAGGCGCCCTTCTTCCGCCGACACCAGCCTGCCCTCGACCTGATGGCCGCTGAGGGTCCACGCCCGCACCTGGTCGCCCGGCTCGAGGTCCGACCAGTGCGAAGGCGGCCCGCCCGCGCGCAGACGGGTACCGAGCGAGAGGCCCCAGGATGTGATCGGAGACCCGGGAGGCTCGATGTCCGTCCAAACGCCGGCCGTGTCCACGGCGAAGGCCTCGCCTCCGTACAGGGCCATGTTCACCCGGCCCACGAGTTCCAGGTCGAGGTTCGGGGCCAGCTCATACGCGGCCCTGAAACCGGGCGCCACGGTGACGTGCGTGCCCGTCAACTCGACGATCGATGCCGTATTGAAGTCGTAGAAGCCGTCCTCGTCGATCGAATACCTGGCCCAGCTGTTGTCCCAGAACGTGGTGGCTCCGATGCCCAAGGTGGCGGAGGCCCGCCACCGGTTCCACGGGCGCGTGAGTCGGTACTCGGCGGCGGCCAGGTAGCGGGTGGAGTACTGCCAGTCGCCTGGATCGACCAGCGGGTCAGAATCGGACGGCAGACCCTCGGCCGACGCTTCGAGCCAGAACGTGAAGCGATCGCCCCGGGGGAAGCCGACTCCGAGCGTGCCGAACCACCCGGGCCCGGTCAGATCGGCCAGGCCGCCGACGCCGGAAGCGATGCCGAACCCGCCGGCAATCTGCGTCCGGGACTGGGCGTGGGCGGGCGACGCGGCACCTGCAGCCAGTGCCACTGAACCCAGTGCCAGCAGGCAAGCGCGCCGGAGGCCGGTCGTCCGTGCCGGCCGGCGCACCGGGTCTCGCATCATGCGGACGTTCAGCTGCCGTCGGCCTCGAGCACGACGTCCACCCACTGGAAGTGCTGACCCGGAGCCAGCTGCACCAGGCGCTCCTGCTCGCTGTAGCCGGGACGCGCAACCCGGAGTGTGTACACGCGGGCCGGCAGTCGGTGCTGGATGAGCGGCGTGTCACCGATCTTGTCGTCGCCCCGGTAGACCGTAGCCCAGCGGGGGCTCCGCACTCCGACCGAGATCAGGGCGTCCGTGATCTCGAACGTGGCGCTCGACGCCTGGCCCGCCCGCACGGTGAGCCGCTGCTCCTCGGCCAGTCCGTCGGCTCCTGCCGGTACGAAGCGCACGGTGTACGTGCCGGGACGGAGCCGGAGCCCACTGATCGGCGCCGCGCCGCGGTCACGACCGTCCACCAGCACCTGGCCGGCGAGGTTGGCACGCACCTCGACCGTGCCGGTGGCCCGGCGAAGAGCCAGCGTGAGTGACACGTCCGATACCAGTTCGACCACCGTATCGAGGGGGAAGTAGCCGGCGGCCTCCGCATACACCCTGTGCGGGCCCGCCTCGAGCATCAGCCCCTCGTCCGGTGTCGCGACGATCGAGTCGTCCACCGTAACCGTAGCCGACCCCGGCTGGACACTGACAACCAGGCGAACCGGAGGGGGAGGCGGCGGAGTCGTATCGGCAGGCGGGACCTCGGGCTCTGCCT
>JBDHBK010000159.1:0-5321 GCA_039592635.1 Gemmatimonadota bacterium | reverse complement strand
TTCATCATCCAGGTATTCGTTGCTGGCCGCATCCTCACCGGGGCGGGCGTGGCCTGGAGCCTGGCGTTGCTCCCCCTGGCCCTTCTGCTCGGGTCTGCGGGCATGCTGATCGTCCCCGGTCTCGTGATGGCCACCCTGGTGCGGGGAGCCGACAATACACTCGGGAAGTCCGTGCACCGGACCGTCGCGGAGCTCCTGTGGATCCCCGTACCACCGGCGCTCAGACGGCGCGCCAAGGCCTTCATCGACTCCATGGTCAACAGCGCAGGCGACGGTCTCGGGGCGCTGATCGTTCTCCTGTGGGTGACGTTCGGACAGTTCCCTTCCCGGTTCCTCTCCGTATTCGTGATGGGGGCGGCCCTCGCCCTCCTGGGGCTCTCGCGGGCGATGGGCGCCCAGTACTTCGTCACCCTGAGGAACCGGCTCGAACAGAGTGGAAGAAATGCGGATGTGCTCGAGGAGGCGGGCCTGGACCGTGCGGATCGTCTCGGCGCGACCCTCACTCGGCTGGACATCACCCGCGTCCTGGCCACCACGGGAATCGTCATGGACAGGCCACCGCCGCAGCCAGCGGCGCGCCCGGATTCGCCGGCTCCTGATCCCGACTCCTTGACTCCAACCGAGCTGCTTCGCTCCGGCGACCCTGTGCTCATCGAGCGGGCCCTGACTGGCCCTCAGGCGTGGACGGTCGAGGACCTGCCCTACCTGGTGCCCCTGCTCGCACGCGACGGATGGTTGGGGCCCGCCGTCCGGGCCCTGGCGGCCTTCGGAGTCGAGGGTGTGCCTTATCTGAGTTCCGTGCTGAGAGACGACGCCGCCGATTTCGTGCTCAGGCGGCGGATACCTCGGGTTCTGGCCCGGATCGACCACCCGGATGCCGATCGAGCTCTGGTCGACTCGCTGAGCGCAGGCCGGTTCGAGGTTCGGTACAGGGTCGCTCTGGCTCTGTATCACAGGCGCCTGGAGTCCATGCCGGAGTCAGGCGGAAAATGGGAGCCCGAAGTGTGGGCCGCGGTGAGAGCCCAGCTCAGCCGAGAGAAGCCGGTATGGGAGCTGGCCAGGCTGCTCGACGCCGAGGCGGACGATGGCTTCGTGGAACGGCGGGTCGGCCTGCGGGGAGAATTGAGCCTCGAGCATACATTCCGGCTCCTGAGCCTGCTCTTGGATCGCGACACGGTCCGCGCAGCCTACCACGGGATCATCCTCAACGACCCGGAGCTGAAGAGCTTCGCACTCGAGTACCTGGAGCAGGTGCTGCCGCACGATGTCCGGGACCGGCTGTGGCCCTTCATCGGGGACCTCAGTGCTTCCGCCGAACAGCGTGCGCTGAGGAACCTCGACGACGTGGTCGCGGATCTACTCTTGAGCGGGGCAACTCTCTTCGGCAGCCAGGAGGACCGCGAGGCGCTGAGGCGCTACCTGGACGAGACTGCAGACCGAGACTAGTCGTAGCCGATGCCCAGCATCGGGATCTTGATCCCGTGCTCGCGGGCCACCTCGATCGCTTCCTCGTATCCGGCGTCCGCGTGGCGGATGACCCCCATCCCGGGATCCGTCGTGAGAACGCGCTCCAGGCGCCGCTCGGCCGCCACAGTGCCATCGACCACGATCACCTGGCCGGCGTGCTGTGCGAACCCTATGCCGACACCCCCACCATGATGGAAGCTGACCCACGTGGCACCGCCGACGGCGTTGACCAATGCGTTCAGGATCGGCCAATCGGACACGGCGTCCGTTCCGTCCTTCATGGCCTCCGTCTCCCGGTTCGGGCTCGCCACGGAGCCTGAGTCGAGATGGTCCCGACCAATCACGATCGGGGCCTTCACGATGCCGCGGGCCACCATCTGATTGAAACGGTGGCCGGCCCGCGCGCGCTCTCCGTATCCCAACCAGCAGATCCTGGACGGGAGGCCCTGGAACTCGACCCTCTCGCGAGCCATGGTCAGCCAGCGGTGCAGGTGTTTGTCGTCCGGGAACAGCTCCATCACCGCTTCGTCCGTGCGGTAGATGTCCTCCGGGTCGCCCGACAGCGCCACCCAGCGGAACGGCCCCTTCCCTTCGCAGAACAGCGGGCGGATGTAGGCGGGGACGAAACCGGGAAACGCGAAAGCGTCCTCCACTCCGGCGTCGAACGCTCTCTGCCGGATGTTGTTGCCGTAGTCGAACACTTCGGCGCCCCGCCGCTGGAACTCCAGCATGGCCTCCACGTGCTTGGCCATCGACGGCATCGACCGACGCTCGTACTCCTGCGGATCGCTCTTTCGAAGGGCCGCCGCGTCGTCGACGCTGAGTCCGATCGGGACGTACATCAGCACATCGTGCGCTGACGTCTGATCGGTCACCACATCGGGGTTGAAACCTCGCTGAACGAGGTCCGGCAGCACTTCGGCACAGTTGCCGATGAGGCCGACGGAGAGCGCTTCGCCCGCATCGCGCGCCGTCTCACACAGAGCAATCGCCTCGTCCGTGCTATCCACGACTCGATCGACATAGCGCGTTTCCAGCCGTCTCTGCGCACGGCTCGGGTCCACTTCGACGACCAGGGCCACGCCCTCGTTCATGGTGACCGCCAGTGGCTGGGCGCCACCCATTCCGCCGAGTCCGCCGGTCAGCACGATCTTCCCCTTGAGACCGTCCCAGCCTTTCTGAGCGGCTAGAGCGCCCAGAGACTCGTATGTGCCCTGGAGAATGCCCTGCGTGCCGATGTAGATCCAGCTGCCGGCCGTCATCTGACCGAACATGATCAGGCCCTTGGCGGCCAGTTCGTCGAAGTGCTCCTGTGTAGCCCAGTGGGGCACGAGGTTGGAATTGGCGATGAGCACCCGTGGAGCGTCTTTGTGCGTATAGAACACGCCCACAGGCTTGCCGGACTGCACCAGCAGCGTCTCGTCATCGTCCAGCTCGCGCAGAGCGCGGACGATCCCGTCGAAGCTCTCCCAATCGCGGGCCGCCTGCCCGCGGCCTCCGTAGACCACGAGGTCCTCCGGACGCTCTGCAACGTCGGGGTCCAGGTTGTTCATCAGCATTCGGAGGGCGGCCTCCTGCAGCCAGCCCTTGCAGCTGAGCTCACTCCCCCTGGGGGCCCGAATCGTCCTCGGTCCGGTGCCTTCCGCCATCACACCACCACCTTTCCGTTCTTGATCACCGTTCGGACGGGATTGTGTCCGATGCGGTACACCATGTCTTCGAGGGACGGCACGTCCCACACCTGGAGATCGGCCACGGCGCCGGGAACGATCGCCCCGCGATCCGGGAGCCCGCAGGCCCTGGCGCTTCCGACCGTCGCCGCCAGCAGCGCCTCCTCCGGCGACAGCCCGTTCCAACGGCAGGCGAACTGAATCGCCAGTGGCATGCTGACCGAGCAGCCGCCCGGACACAGATCCGTTCCGAGCGCGATCTCGAGGCCCGCATCGATCCAGTCTCGGGCCCGGATCGGTCTCGGATGCTGAACCGCGAAATCGATGAGGGGCATGAGCACGGCCAGCACCCCCGCCTCGGCCATTTCTCGCAGACCCTCCGGCCCGGTGAAGTTGAGATGATCGGCGGAGACCACGGCGAGCTCGGCAGCGAGTCCCGCCCCACCCACGTCTGAGTACTGGTCGGCGTGGATCTTCGGCGCCAGGCCCGACGTCATTCCTGCCTCGAGAATCCGCCGGGACTGCTCGACGGTGTAGTAGCCCTCGTCACAGTACACGTCGCAGAAGCCTGCGAGATCCTCCGCCGCCACCCGCGGGATCATCTCATCAATGACTTGATCCACATATGCCTCGCGTGACAACTCCCGGGGGAAGTCGTGCGCCCCCATGAAGGTGCTCACGATGTCGATCGCGTGAGAGTCGTCCAGCCGCCGGTTCACACGTAGAATCTTGATTTCCGAGAACACGTCGAGTCCATATCCGCTCTTGCTCTCGACCGTCGTCGTGCCGTGGGCCAGCATTTCGTCCAGGCGGGATGTGGCGGCGGCGAACAACGTCTCTTCGTCTTCGGATCGGGTCATGGCCACGGTCGCCATGATTCCGGTCTCGATCCCCAGCTCCTCGACCTCCTCCCGCGAACGGGTGAGCCGCGCAGCGTACTCACGCACGCGCGAGCCGCCGTATACCAGGTGGGTGTGAGCGTCTACGAAACCCGGAGCGACGGCCCCGCCTCGAGCGTCGACTACGGTCGCGGCCGAGCAGTCGTAGCGCTCACGCAGCTGAGCATCGGGGCCCACCGCGAGGATCTTCCCGTCCCCTACCGCGACACACCCACCCGAAATGCGATCGCCCTCCGCACCTGACGGATCCGCCAGGCGGCCGCAGGTGAGAACTTCGGATGCACCGGCGACGAGCAACTCGGCTACTGGCCGCTCGGACGGGAGGACAGACGGCATCCCGGTCAGTCCAGCAGCGCCGTTTCGACGATCTGGTCGATCGCGAAGTCATGCGTCTGCAGGTAGAACCGGACCACCTCCTCGAGAGCGCCGAGGGGCACCGACCCGATGAGCTCCGTTCCGGCGATCTGGACCCCGTAGCGAGAAGCTTCAGAGCGGATGGTCTCGAGCACCCGGTGGACCGGTGTCTTCTCGTAGTTCACGAGGTTCATGGAGACCTGGACCATGCCCTTGTCCTCGAGCGCGAACCCCATGCCGCGAACGAACCGGTATCCGCCGTTGATGTGTCGCACGGCGCGCGCGATCGTCTGCGCAATCTCGAGATCGTCGGTCTTCAGGTTCACGTTGAAAGCGACAAGGGGAAACCGGGCGCCGGTCACGGTGGCCCCGCTTCTCGGGTTGAACTCGGCCGGACCCTCGTCGGGCGCCCAGGCGGGATCCTGGAGCTTCTCGGGCAGCGCCTCGTACTGACCTTTGCGAATCTTCGGCAGACTTTCACGCTCAGGCCGGGTTGCCGCGTACTCGTAGTAGTACACCGGCACCCCCCTGGCGCCCAGCCAGGCTCCATAGTCCCGGGCCACCTGCACCGCCTCATCCGTCTCCATCTCACGGAGCGGGATGAAGGGCACCACATCGACGGCTCCCATTCGCGGGTGCTCACCCTCGTGCGTCGACATGTCGATGTTTGCGAGGGCAGAGTCGGTCAGGGCTTTCGCTCCCCCTAGAACCGCCTCGGGAGACCCGAGAAGCGTGTACACGGCGCGGTTGTGGTCCGGATCACCAGACCAGTCAGCGAGGGTGACTCCCGCCACTGCCCGCACCGCTTCGGCCACGCCCTCCAGCACTTCCTTGCGCCGGCCTTCACTGATGTTGGCCTTGCACATCAGGACCTTAGCCATGGGACTCCTCCGCGATCTCGAGCCGCTCGCGCAGTTCGTCGGCCCTGGTC
>JBDHBK010000158.1:0-5378 GCA_039592635.1 Gemmatimonadota bacterium | reverse complement strand
CACGTGCGGCGGGGCTCTCTGTCGTGGTGCCCTCGCCGGCTCCAGCTTTCGAATCCGGTCGGGTACCGCCGCACGCGTCAGTAGCCCGCCGCCTTGTCCACGACGTTGAGCAGCGGCTCGCCGGAGCCGAACCGACGCATGTTCTCGATTGTGAGCTCCAGCCGGCGCTCCAGCGACAATTCGGCCCAGGCGGCCACGTGAGGTGTAATCAGGACGTTGTCGCGGTTCCACAGCGTGTGCCCCTCCGGAAGGGGCTCAGGATCGGTCACATCCAGAAACGCGGCCCCGATCTTCCCCGTGTCGAGCGCTTCGACCAACGCGTCTGTTTCGACGACCGCGCCGCGAGCGATGTTCACGAGCCACGCTCCGTCCTTCATCCGGGCGATCGTCTCGCGGTTGATCATCCCCCGGGTTTCATCCGTGAGTGGCACGGCGAGCACGACGACGTCGGCCTCCGGGAGCAACCGGTCCAGGTCAGGGGCCGTGCCGAACTCATCGACGTACGGTGGAGCCGGGCGTTCCGTACGTGCCGTCGCGAGTACGCGCATGTGGAAGGCATCCGCCCGCATCGCGATCTCGCTGCCGATACCGCCGAGGCCGACGACCAGCATCGTGCCTCCCTGCAAGGCGGTCATGGTGCCGGCAGGGCTGCGGTCCCACTCCCCTCGCCGATCGGCATCCAGGTACTGCGGCAGGCTTCTCGTGTGAGACAGCATCATCGCGAACACGTGCTCGGCGATCACCGGGCCGTACATGCCCTTCATGTTCGTGAGCACGATCTCGTCGCGGGACATCAGCTCGGGAATCGTGATGTATCGGTCCACACCCGCGCTACCGGATTGCGCCCACCGGAAGGCAGGGGCCGCGTCGAGGAAGGCCGAGCTGAGAAGGTGTGCGTCGGCGCCGTGCGCCTTCCCCGCATGCTGCAGCGCCGCGTCCCGACCCCGGACCTCGATGATCCTGATGTTCGGCGCGACGGTCTGGATCGAGGCGAGCACTTCCTCCGACATCCCCGTCGTCAGGTACACGAGTTCGTCCGGGAGCTCAGCCGCCGGGATGGCAACCACCGAGTTCCGGGTCGAACCGAGGGGGACCGGATTCTGACCGGCGTCCTGCGGCCGGGCGGCTGCCGGCGTGACGGCCGTGCAGGCAAGGAGGATGCCGGCGACACCGAGCAAACGAAGACGCGAACGGATCACTGGGGTTCTCCAGGTGAAGTTCGGACAAATCGAACCCAAACGTGAGACCACACTCCGATCACAGTCTCGTACTTGTCACCGGGATCGACCAGTCCCGCCCCGGCGAGGCGAGTTCCAATTCCTCCTGTCTGCTGTATCTT
The DNA here is from genome assembly GCA_039592635.1 of Gemmatimonadota bacterium. Classification (GTDB taxonomy): domain Bacteria; phylum Gemmatimonadota; class Gemmatimonadetes; order Palauibacterales; family Palauibacteraceae; genus Benthicola. The sequence goes on along the minus strand of JBDHBK010000158.1, from coordinate 4,039 downwards.
GGTCCAAATTCTGACGTACGTCCTCTCAGCCGACGCACCGGCTCGAGAGCGACACTACCTCTCCAGAGGGGGTCTCATGTCTTTGGGTCGCCGCAGTATCGCCGAGATGATCGGCACCTTCTGGCTCGTCTTCTTTGGCTGTGGAAGTGCCGTACTGGCTGCCGGCGTTCCAGGCGTCGGCATCGGCTGGCTCGGTGTATCGCTTGCCTTCGGGCTCAGTCTGATGGCCATGGCCTTCGCCATCGGGCACATCTCGGGGTGTCACGTGAATCCAGCGGTGAGCGTCGGGCTGTGGGCGGGAGGACGCTTCCCGGGCAAGGAGATCCTGCCCTACGCGGTGGCGCAGGTGATAGGTGCCGCACTGGCATCCACGGTGCTCTATTTCATCGCCAGCGGAGCAGCCGGATTCGACCTGTCTGGCGGGTTCGCGGCGAACGGCTACGCCGAGCACTCACCCGGCGGGTATTCCATGGCCGCGGGCCTGGTCGCAGAGATCGTGCTGACCTTCACCTTTCTCATGATCATACTCGGCGCCACGGACAAGCGGGCCCCGGCGGGATTTGCGCCGATCGCGATCGGCCTCAGTCTGACTGCGATTCACCTCGTCGGCATTCCGGTGACGAATCTGTCGGTGAATCCAGCCAGGAGCACGGGACCGGCGCTGTTCGTGGGCGGATGGGCACTCTCGCAGCTGTGGTTGTTCTGGGTCGCGCCGATCGTGGGCGGGATCCTCGCCGGGATCGTGTATCGGTGGCTCGGCAAGGAGTAGGGTCCTCAGACAGGGCGTTCGGGAGAGCTTGCGGGTAGCACTCGCGAGCTCTCCTGAACGCCGCGCAACGGCCGCCCGTGCCCGCCAGAGAGCGTGTCAGGTCAATCGTCACGTGCCTCGGCGAACGAGGCATCCGCGGGGATTTCATCCGGTGGCAGACCCGAGGCTGCTTCCATCCGGCCACTGAAGTTGAAGAACGAGGCGAGGGCCGTGATCTTCCAGATCGCCCCTTCGCTCCACCCGGCCTCCCGCAATTTCTCGATATCGTCCTCGCCCACGAAGCTCGGCGTCTCCGTCAGCTTGCTGGCGTAGCTGAGCAGAGCCCGGGTCCGCTCGTCCAAATCGTATTCGGGCCACGTGGTGGCGAATTCCTGGTCCAGGTGCTCATCTCCGGTGAGGCGACGAACCGCCGCCATGTGCAGGCCCAGTCAGGGGGCTCCGCCGACCTTGCCGTTGACCACCGTCGCGAGCATCTCGCGCTGCAGGCGGCTGAGAGGCGACGACTTCCCCAGGTGAAGGTGGTCGTACAGCGCACCCGCCGGCCGCGCGACCTTGAGATCGACCGCGAGAACTTGAAACACGCCCGGTACAACGCCTCCATACTGACGTCGAGTCCACCAAAAAAAGAGCTTCCGGATTCCCGTGGCCCGTTCCGGCACGATCGTCAAGATGTTGGCCATTCGTCTCCTCCTCTCGGAAGTGGGACGCCTATGATTGCCAGGTCGAAGCTCATGTCGCGTCCCGCAGCACAAACGACTCCAGCGACACCGTATACGCTTCCTCGTCAGGCAGGTGGCGCATGCAGTATCGCGTTGGATAGGGTCCGGCGACTTCCCAGGCGGTTGGTTCCGCAATGGGGTAGCACTCGTTGAGGCCGCTGGTGAACACTGACACTGCAATCATCGGCTCGTAGAAGATGATGTGCCCGTCATATGAGCCGAAGATGAATGTCTGCGTGAAATCGGCGGGTGGATCGCCCAGCTCGGGCGCTGTCGAGAGCAGGAGGTGATTGCCTTCTTCCCCAGCCGCCGCTCCCACTTCGATGTAATCCGGCGGCATATACTCTGCCGGAACGGGAACGCGCGCCCGCTCGTACAGGTCGCAGTCGATGAAGAAGCCGCACGTCCCGGTTCGGATATCCTTCACATCTTCGAGACCGACCAGATAGAAGTGAAAGTCGAAGTGCGGCTCAGCGTACACGGGAGGTGCGGGCGGCGGGTGGCCGTGTGGATTGTAGTTGAATTGGACGTAGCCGAAGGGAGCCAAATCTGGCGATTCTGAGGGCGGCAGATAGAGATCGCGCCGCAGCATCATGAAGCACTCCGTCTGCGCATCCTCCGCGCCGTCTCCGTCGACGTCGAAGCAGGGAGCCGTTCCATCAGGTTCGAGAGGGAAGCCCGTGAGAGAGGAAGCGGAGAGGCGCACCCCGATTGCCACGATATCCCCAGCCGCATCGGTCTCCACGTAGGTGCTCACGTCACCGTTGCCGAGGTCTGCCGTGTCGCCTTGATACAGCTTTGGCCCTGCGGTACGCTCCGAGGAGCACGCGGCCATGGCGATCGAAAGGGCCACCACGGCGGACAAGGAATACAGCGTTGGAGCGCGGTGAAGCATACGGCCTCCGGTTTGGACGTGCGGCCCGCTGCTCGAAAGAGCCGGGACGATGTCGTAGTGAACATTCTTGTTCACATTGGCTAGGTCTAGAATTGTCAAAACAACAGTGCTTGTCAAGGACGACTAAACAGATATGTTCATATTATGAGTACAAGCCACACCAGGCGACGGATCGTTGAGGCTATCGTCGAGCTTCATGAGCAGGTTGGTCCGGCCGCCACTACGGTCACGGCGATCGCGGAGCGAGCCGGAGTCCAGCGGCTCACCGTGTACCGGCACTTTCCGGACGACCGGGCCATGCTCGGTGCATGCTCATCACACTGGAACGGGGACCACCCGCTTCCCGATCCCGCGTCCTGGACCGGCATCACGGATCCCCGGATCCGATTGGAGACTGCGCTGAGAGGGCTTTACACCTATTTCCGGGGCGGCGCCCCGATGCTGGCGAGTATCCTGCGGGACGAGGCCGAGGTGCCGGAACTAGCCGAGGTGATGGCACCCATGTGGGATTACTTCCGGGAGGTGGCCGGAGGACTCTCGGCCGGGTGGGGCGTGACCGGCGACTCCCAGCGCCGGGTGCGCGCCGCGGTCGGCCACGCCCTGGGCTTCCACACGTGGCGATCCCTCAAAGATCAGGGACTTTCAAACGCAGAGGCCGTGGAGCTCATGGTCGGGCTCGTGGCTGACGTGGCTGCCGAGCCGCGGGGATTCCCGGCCCCGGAATAGCGAGGCGCTTCCGGAGTGAGTTCAGTCCGTGGGCGGAGGGAAAGGGCTCTCCCACGGGACATCGTAGGTATCGGTAAGCATGTTCATCAGCACGCTGAAGAATCCCACCGCCAGAAGCTCGTCGATCTCACTCTCTGAGAAGCCCTCGTCTCTGAGCTGATCTTCGAAGTCCAGGGTGTCATCCCCTACGCCCTTGGAGTCCAGCGACACGCGGGACACGATATCGATCGCAACTGGAAACGATGGTGGGAGATTGGCGCTGCAGGCACCCCCGGAGAGGGCCACGAGATCGTCGTAGGTCAGCGTGGGATCCAGATTCAGCGCGGCATGACCGTGAAGCGACGTGCAGTACTCGTTGCCAGCCGTGATCGAGATCTTGAACAGGATCAGCTGTTTCAGCAGGGCCGGTATCTCGCCTTCGATCACCGTCTCCCTGAGCATGGACCAGACCGCGCGAAGCACGTGCTGGTTGTTACCGAGGGCTTTCAGGAACTTGAGGACCTCGGGTGAGCCCATGGTGTCCATGATCTCGTCGTACACAGCGCGAACCTCGGGTGACGCATCTTCGTATTCGACCTGGGTGCTGCGCTTCATGACTCCCTCGTTCTTCAGAGGCGTACGAACTCATCTACCAGAGCTTCTCTTCGGGCTACACGGACTTCAAGTACTCGTGCACAAAGTTAATGGCCGTGGATCCCTGCCCGACGGCCGACGCCACTCGACGCATGACTCCATAACGCACATCACCGGCGGCGAAGATCCCTGGCACGCTGGTCTTCATGAGATATCGATCTCTCTTCAGTTTCCACCCGGCGGGTCGTTCGCCATCGACGAACAGATCGGGCCCGGTCAGGACGAATCCCGCTGAGCTCAGTTCGACAAGATCTCCCAGCATCTCCGTATGGGGTGACGCCCCGATGAACACGAACA
>JBDHBK010000157.1:0-5394 GCA_039592635.1 Gemmatimonadota bacterium | reverse complement strand
TTTCTCGGCATGCTGATCCCTGAGGAATACGACGGCCTGGGCCTGGACATGCTGACCTACCTCTACGTGCTGGAGGAGATTGCCTGGGGGGATGCGGCGGTGGCGGTATCCATGAGCGTCCACAACTCTCTACCTACTCAGACCCTGCTTCGCCATGGCTCCGGTGAGCAGAAGGAGCGGTGGCTGAGACCGATGGCGCGCGGGGAGTTGCTCGGGGCGTTCTCCCTTACCGAAGCGGACGCCGGGAGCGACGCGGCCGCCATCACGGCGCAGGCCACGCGGGACGGCGACCGCTGGAGACTGAACGGCTCCAAGATGTGGGTGACCAATGGCGCCTCCGCCGACATCGTCCTGATGATGGTGCGGACGGACGATCCCGAAGATCGGAAGGGATCGAGGGGTATCGGTGCGTTCCTCGTGCCGACGGAGGCCGACGGATACATTCCGGGTAAGAAGGAACGGAAGATGGGCCTGCGCGGATCGGAGACGGTGTCCGTGACGCTGCAGGACCTTTGCCTGGGGCCCGAGCACCTCATTGGGGAGCCGGGGCTCGGGTTCCGGTATGCCCTCGAGGCCCTCGAGGGAGGCCGGTTGGGCATCGCGGCGCAGGCGATAGGTATCGCCGAGGCCGCCCTGGACTACGCGCGGGATTACGCCGAGGAGCGAGTCCAGTTCGGACAGCCGGTTGCCGGATTTCAGGGCATACAGTTCAAACTGGCCGATATGGCGACACGCGTGGAGGCTGCACGCGGGCTGCTGTACCGGGCTGCCCTGGCGTACGATGCAGACGAGCCGCGGAAGCGGAAGCTCTCGAGCATGGCCAAGCTGAATGCCAGTGAGGCCGCGACCTGGGTGACCCGGCAGGCAGTTCAGATCTTCGGTGGGTACGGGTACAGCCGGGAGTATCCCGTCGAGAGACTGTTCCGTGACGCAAAGGTGACTGAGATCTACGAGGGAACCAGCGAGATTCACCGCATGATCATAGCGCGGGAACTTTACCTGGAGAGAGGAAACGACAAGTGAGCACCGAAACCAGCTACGCGGACAAGGTCGCGGAGGCCGTGGAGGGCCGGAGCGAGATGTTCGATCTCATGTCCAGGCACGACCACGAGCAGGTGGTCTTCACGTATGACCCGTCCAGCGGATACAGGGGCATTATCGCCATACACAACACGGCCCTCGGACCGGCACTCGGTGGCACCCGGTTCTGGAACTACGATTCCGACTACGACGCGCTCATTGATGTGCTGCGCCTGTCGCGCGGCATGACGTACAAGGCCGCGGTGGCCGGTTTGAACCTGGGCGGCGGCAAGGCCGTCATCATAGGAGACAATCGGACCACGCAGCGCGAGATGGTCATGCGCGCACACGGCAGGGCCGTCGAGTCGCTTGCCGGACGCTACTACACGGCCGAGGACGTGGGCACGTCCGTGGCGGACATGGACTACATCCACATGGAGACCGAGCACGTGGTCGGAATGGCCGGGAAGTCAGGCGATCCGTCGCCGGTCACCGCTTACGGGACGTACAGGGGGATCAAGGCGTGCTCGCTGAAGAAGTTCGGTACCGATGACCTGGCGGGTCGGTCCGTCGTGATCCAGGGCGCCGGTCACGTGGGGTACTTCCTGGCCGAAGACCTTCGGGCGGAGGGAGCCAAGGTCTTCGTAGCAGACATTGATGGAGACCGCGTGCAGCGCTGCGTGGATGAGTTGGAGTGCGAGGCGGTCGGGGCGGACGAGGTGTACGACGTAGATGCCGACGTCTTCGCACCCTGCGCTCTCGGAGCCATTCTGAACGACGACACGATCCCGAGGCTCAGGGTGAAGATCGTGGCGGGCGCCGCGAACAACCAGCTGGCAAAGTCGCGCCACGCGGCCATGCTCGAGGAACGGGACGTTCTGTATGCTCCGGACTACGTGATCAATGCGGGCGGGTTGATCAATGTCTACTCGGAGCTGGCAGGGTGGACACTCGAGCGGTCCAAGCGAAAGGCCGGCGAGATCTATTCGACGCTGCTGGCGATTTTCGACCTGGCCGCTGCCGATGGCATCACGAGCGCCGAAGCCGCAGACGAGGTGGCAATGCGCCGGGTTCATGCCGTGACTCAGTTGCACCGGACCTACGTGTGAGTGACATGACAGATCGCACGATGCGTCCCGGGGAGACGGACGTCGCTCCCGCCTGCGCTCACCTCGAGGTCGTCGATCCGGCGATCTTCGCGGCGATCCAGGCGGAGGCAGCCAGACAGCGTGAGGGCCTCGAGCTCATCGCAAGTGAGAACTTCGTCTCTGGCGCGGTTCTGGAGGCCATGGGCTCCGTCCTGACGAACAAGTATGCCGAGGGCTACCCCGGAAAACGCTACTACGGTGGCTGCGACCAGGTGGACGTCGTCGAAGATCTGGCGCGTGAGAGGGCGAAGGCGCTGTTCTCGGCCGGCCACGCCAACGTGCAGCCCCACAGCGGTGCACAGGCCAACATGGCCGCGTACTTTGCGTTCTTGCAGCCGGGGGACAAGCTGCTGGGGATGGACCTGTCGCATGGTGGCCACCTGACTCACGGCTCGCCGGTCAATTTCAGCGGGCGCCTGTATGATTTCGTTCCGTACGGCGTTCGGGAGGAGGACGGCCGGATCGACATGGACGCGCTCGCGGCGATGGCCCGCCGGGAGCGTCCCACCATGATCGTGGCGGGTGCCAGCGCATATCCGCGGACGCTGATGTTCGAGGAATTCGCCGAAATCGCCAGGGATGTCGGTGCCATGCTGCTCGTGGACATGGCGCACATCGCGGGCCTGGTCGCGGCGGGCGTGCATCCGTCGCCGGTTCCGTGGGCGGACATCGTGACGACCACCACGCACAAGACGCTGCGGGGACCGCGCGGCGGGTTGATCCTGTGCAAGGAGGAGCACGCAAAGGCGATCGACAAGGCGGTGTTCCCGGGTATGCAGGGTGGCCCGCTGGAGCACGTGATCGCGGCAAAGGCAGTGGCCCTCTTCGAAGCGCAGTCTCCGACATTCGTCCGCTATGCAGAGCGGGTCATCGAGAACGCCCGGGCCCTGGCGGATGGGTTGATGGAGAGCGGGTGGAAGCTGGTCTCGGATGGTACCGACACGCACCTCCTGCTGATCGATCTGCGCGAAACCGAACTCTCGGGCAAGGACGCCGAGGAGTACCTCGGCCGGGCGGACATCACCGTGAACAAGAACACGGTTCCGGGTGAGACCCGCTCGCCGTTCGTCACGTCGGGAATTCGCATAGGCACGCCGGCCCTCACCACGCGGGGGATGGGTGTCGCCGACATGCGAGACATCGCTCACCTGATCGACCGGGCCCTTCGATCCGGTGGCGATGAGCGGACGCTCGAGTCCATTCGGAACGAGGTCAAGGTGCGGGCGCGTCAGTTCCCCTTGGTCGCTGACCCGGAGGTGGGGGCAACGGAAGTCGCGTGAGTCGGACCTGCAACGGTCCGCTTCTCAGGGCCGCGCATTGATTCCAGTCGAGAGCGTCCGCATAGCAGCGGGATCGTCCGAGGCAGAGTTCCGCGTCAAGGGATCCCGGTTCATCGCCATCGCGCGCCCGGTAGAAGATCTGGCCCAGGCGGCCGGGTGCCGGGAGGCCGAAAGGCGGCGCTTCCATGGTGCCACGCACCACGTGTACGCTGCACTTCTCAGGACCGGCGACCAGCGCTTCGATGATGACGGTGAACCTTCGGGCACGGCGGGTCGGCCAACGCTGGCGGCGATCGAGAGAGCGGGGCTGCTGGATGTGGCGGTCGTCGTCACCCGCTATTACGGTGGCACGAAGCTGGGTACGGGTGGCCTGGGCCGAGCGTACGGTTCTGCCGCGGACCTGGCGCTGGAGCGGATTGCGGCCAGGACGGTGGTCTCCGGGCGGAGACTCGTGCTCACATACGGTTACCCCGATACCGGCGCGGTGACCAGACTGGTCGAGGCCAACGGCGCACGGCGCCTGGGCGAGCGGTACGGAGACCGGGTGGAACTCGAGGTGTCCGTGCCCGCGTCGCGGGTCGCGCACCTGCGGGCCGAGATAGCGGAGGCGACGGCAGGACGGGCCGCGGTGGCAGAGCTGCCGGGCGAAATGTTGCTTCCCTTCGACACTTGACGCCATTTTCAGCAAATTTCTAGATTCACGTCCGAAGCGGGCGGGACGGAGGTCCTGTCCGAGGCTGGAACCGGTAGGAGAAGGGACGGGGTAGGTCGAGATGGAAGTACCGGCGCTGCATGAGACGCTGGGCCAGTTGCAGAGACGCAATCCTCGGTTCGCCGCGGAAGCGTATCTTTTTGTCCTGGGGGGGCTTCATCACAAGCTCGCCGAACTCGAGTGCCCAAGGCACATCTCGGGTGAAGAATTGGCCGGCGCCGTGCGGGACCTCGCGATCGCCCGGTTCGGGCTCCTGGCCCGCGTAGTGCTGGAGCACTGGGGCGTACACTCGACCGAAGACATAGGTGAGATCGTCTTCCTGCTGGTGGACCACGGAGTGCTGACCAAGGAGGATACGGATCGGCGCGAGGACTTTGCCGACGTGTTCTCTTTCGAAGAAGTGTTTGAGTCGGAGTATCCCTGGGGAGCGCCCGGGCGGTAGCGCATCCCCTCTCGCAACTCGTCCGGCGGTTTCGGGCGCGTTCGAATTCCATTCCTGTTGCACGTGCTGCCTGCCCGGCTGACTGGGGAGAGGGGTGAGACGTGGAGAATGCCACACGGTTTCCGAAGTGCTTGAGGTGCGATGGCGGACAGCTGCTTCCGCTGTCTGACTACGGTCGGGATGGGGCTCCGATCCGGTTCAAAGCCTGGGTGTGCTCGAACCCTGAGTGCGGCTACAACATCCGGATCGACAACGGCGAGATCAGCTTCGGCCGGAGCATCAGCCAGTCCCAGAAGTAGTGGCTTCACGCTTCGGGTAGCCGCAGAAGGCACCGGGGCGGCAAGGACGGGGTTTGATGCCTGAACATCGGACAGTTGCCAGCAGCGGCTGGGACGCCCTGGCTGCGGGAGCCGAGACGGTCTGGCTCCCGACGGCCGATGAGATGGGAAAGCTGGATCAGGAGGCAGTGGCCAGCGGGGCCACGACGGAGCGGACCCTGATCGAGGCGGCCGGCAGGGAGATTGCGCGCAGGATCCAACTGCATTGGCCCGAAGGCACTGTCGTAGCGGTCGCCGGCCGGGGTCACAACGGAGCGGACGCTCTCGTAGCTCTTCGGACGTTGCGTGCATGGGGCCGCGAGGTGCGCGCGATCCTCTCGGGCCCGACACCTCCCGATCCCGACGTCCTCATCGGTAGGGACATTCCCCTGGAGGAGCCCGAGGCTCTGGCCGACGCCTGTGCCGGCGCATCGGTCATCCTGGATGGCATCCTGGGAACCGGGGTGACGGGGGC
>JBDHBK010000156.1:0-6744 GCA_039592635.1 Gemmatimonadota bacterium | reverse complement strand
CCAGGCCAGGTCCTGAGAATTCCGGCCCTGGAGGCCTAGCCTCGCTGACCGGAGCCTGCGACACGTTCGGTCAGTAACCGACAGGAGGGCCATGAACCGGCAAGTCCGCCGACCTGAGTGGGTAGACCAGGACCCCAAGGGCCACGTCCGCGGCTGGAGAGCCAAGGCCCACGAGATCATCTTCGAGGCCGACACGCCCGCGGGCAAGGCGTTCGACATCGCCCTCATCGTCACGATTCTCGTCAGCGTCGTGGCGGTGATGCTCGAAAGCGTGGCACCGGTCCGGGCGCGCTACGGTTCGGTGCTGAGGATCACCGAGTGGGTGATCACGGTCGTTTTCACGATCGAGTACATCCTCCGCCTGCTGTGCGTCGGGCAGCCGGCCCGCTACGCCCGCAGCTTCTTCGGGATCATCGATCTACTGGCGATCCTTCCGACCTACATCAGCTTCTTCATCCCGGGCGCGCAGGCGCTGGCGGTCGTTCGCGTCCTGAGGATCCTGCGGGTCTTCCGCGTGCTGAAGCTCGTGCAGTACGTGCAGGAAGCCCGAGTCCTGCGGCAGGCTCTCGCGAACAGCGGCCGCAAGATTCTCGTCTTCCTTTTCGTGGTCTTCACCATCGTCATCATCGTGGGCGCGATGATGTACCTGGTGGAGGGGGAGGCGGCCGGATTCACCAGCATACCGCTGTCGGTGTACTGGGCGGTCGTTACCCTGACGACCGTCGGCTATGGTGACATCGCTCCGGTCACCGCCCTGGGCCAGTTCCTCTCGGCCCTGCTGATGATCGTGGGCTACGGAATCATCGCCGTGCCCACCGGGATCGTCACCACCGAACTGGTGCGCGGGCAGCAAGCCGAGATGACGACGCGGGCGTGTCACGAGTGCAGCCTCGAGGGACACGATACAGACGCGAAGCACTGCAAGGGGTGCGGAGCGAAGCTGTAGCGGACCGCTCCTACTCTCCGCGCAGTACGGATGCCGGGTCGGTGCTGGCCGCCCTTCTCGCTGGAATCCAACTCGCCGCCAATGCCGTCCCGAACAAGAGAGATGTCACCAGTCCCAGGGTCAGGGGGTCGGTCGGGGTGATTCCGTATAGGAGGCTGCCGAGGAAGCGGGTAAGGACAATCGCACCGCCGAGTCCCAGGAGCAGGCCGACCACGGCTACGATCGCGCCCTGGCGCAGCACCATGCTGCCGATCGCATCCCCGCCGGCCCCAAGCGCCACACGGATTCCGATTTCCCGTGTCCGGAGCGAGACCGCGTAGGACAGAACTCCATAAACGCCGACCACGGAGAGTACGAGCGCGACTGCGGCGAACGCGACGAAGGCCAGGAGGGCAAATCTGACAGATACGACTCCATGGTTCTCACGTTGTACATCGGGAGATCAGGGTCCAGGGCGCGGATCTCTCTCCGCACGGCCGGTAGGACCGATGCGGGATCACCGGCCGTGCGCGCTACCACGGTCATGAAACTGAAATCGGCGAATTGCCGGTGGTCCCAATACAGCTTGGGGCGCGAGGTCGTACCCGGACCGTCGTGCCGGACGTCGGCCACCACGCCTATTACCTCGGCCACCAGGGTGTCACCCCATGGCATGGCTATACGCCGACCCAGGGGGTCCAGGTCACGAAAGACCTCGTTGGCGGTCGCCTGGCTGATCACCACAACTGTGGGTGCGTCTGCACCGTCGCCGGCATTGAAGAAACGACCGGCGAGCAGGGGGATACCCATGGTCGTCTGGTACTCACGGTGAACGGGCCGGATGTCTGCAATCGGTTGGTCACCGGCCTCGGGGAGTGGACGATCCGGATCGAAGAAGCTGGTCCCGATTCCCATACCGCTGAGCGGGAGGGCCGTGATGGCGGACGCTGATTCCACCCCGGGCTGCATCGCGATCCGGTCCACCAGTTCCTCGAAGAACGGGGCTCGGGTCGAGTCCGTGTAGTTGTCGTCACCCAGCTGTACGTCCAGCGTCAGGACACTTTCAACGTCGAAGCCGACGCCCTCGTCGAGCAGCGACTGGAAACTCCTGAGGAGCAGCCCCGCACCCGCGAGGAGGGTGAGCGACATGGCGACTTCGGCCGCCACGAGGGCATGCCGCGTCTTCACGATTCCACGGCGACTGCCGCCCCGGGCTCCGCCTTCTTTCAGGGCGGCGCCAAGGTCCGGGCGCGCGGCACGAAGCGCCGGAAGCGTTCCGAACAGAAGCGCCGTGAGGACGGATACCGCTAAGGCAAAGGCCAGCACCTGGCCGTCGACCCCCACCTCTCCGAGGCGCGGTATGTCCGGCCCAAGAGACAGAAGCAGTTTAACACTTCCCACCGCCACAGCGACGCCGAGAACTCCACCAGCGAGACCGAGAAACAGACTCTCGACGAGAAGCAGACGGAGCAGGCGTCCACCACGCGCTCCGATGGCGGCGCGTACCGCCATCTCTCGCTCCCGCCGGGTCGCCCGGGCGAGAAGCAAGTTGGCTACGTTGGCCGCCGCGATGAGGAGAACGATCCCCACGGCTGAGAACAGGATGAGTATCAGGGCCCGCGAATCGCCTACGATCTGTTGGTAAAGGGGCACCACGTTCACCCGGTAGCCGGCGTTGTAGTCCGGCGCCTCCTCCTCGTAGCGAGCAGCGATCACGTCGAGTTCGGCATCTGCCTGTTCGCGAGTTACTCCAGGGGCCAGACGGCCCAGCACCTGCAGGTATCGCCCCCGCCAGGCGGGGTTGGTGACCACCGGGAGCCAGACGTCTTCCGTGCCGGTGGAATTGAATGCCTGTGGAGGATCGAAGCTGAATTCGGCTGGCAAGACGCCCACGACCTCGTACAGGTCGCCATCCAGGTTGATCGATCGGCCAATGACGCCGGGATCGTTGCCGAAACGGCGCTGCCAGAATCCGTGATCGAGCACCGCGACGCGGGCGTCTGGTCCTTCTTCCCCCGGCGCAAGGAGCCGCCCGACGTGTGCTCGCGTCCCCAGGATGGAGAAGAACGTGGACGCCGCCCGCACCACACCGACTCGCTCGGGTTCACCATCGCCCGTCAGCGTGGCGCTGAAGGGCACGAACGCTCCGATTTCGGAGAAGCTCTCCGCGTCCATCCACGCGTGGTAGTTGGCGGGGGACGTAACGTTGGTCAGGTTCCCCCGCGACAGGTTTTCCTCCCACACGATCATGATGCCGTCCGGATCCTCGTATGGAAGAGGAGTCAAAACCACGCCGCTTACGACGCTGAAGATTGCCGTGATCGCTCCCACGGCGAGCGCCAGGGTCCCCACGACCACTGCCGTAAAACCGGGTTGGCGCGCCGCTCCCCGCAGCGCGAATCGTACGTCCTGCACGAGTGACTCGAACCGAGATCGCATCCTCCCCCTCCTCATCCTCTTCCGCTCCGAAGTCCGGCACCGCTCTCGATAGTCGTCGAGGTCACCGAACCGTCTCAGCGACTCAGCGGTCGCTGCCTCCGGTGAGAGTCCACCGTCCCGCGCCAGCTGTTCGGCCCTCGCTTCGACATGGAAGAGGAGTTCCTCGTCGATCCCATCGTCCACGTTCCGGCGGAATAGCAGATCGCGAAGGCCGAGGCGCGCCCGTGGCGCCCACCGACCGCTCACGCCGGGGCTCCCTCCAGTACCAGCGAAATCACTCGCACCATGCGGCTCCAGTCCTTCACCTGCTGTCGCAGAGCCGACTCTCCCTCGCTAGACAGCCGGTAGTAGCGCGCCCGCCGATTGTTTTCCGACAGTCCCCACTCGGCCTCGAGCCAGCCCCTGCGGTGCATCCGGTGGAGGGCGGGGTACAGTGCCCCCTCCTCGACGTGGAGCTCCTCGCCAGTCACCTGTTCGATCTGCCTGAGAATGCCGAAGCCGTGTTTGGGACCCCAGGCAAGGGTCTTGAGAATCAGCATGTCGAGCGTTCCCTGAAGTACCGGAACTGCTTCAAGCTGAGCGGGCATTCAATCCCTCCAGGAGCCATGCCGGTGCAGTGTGCACCGATTCATTACCTAATGCGTTTAGGTGAGCGTAATCTATTCTATCCACGTTTTCCCTAAGCTGTCAAGGGGAAGGGCTCTTGATCGAGCCCGAACTTCGCTTGATTCCGACTTGAGCCGTCCGGAGGACCTTGATCTCGAACTGAATCAGGAGGTCTCATGTCCCCCGATCGAGCACTTGCAGGTTTCGGAGTCAAGCGCCGTGACTTCCTGAGAATCATGGCCGGGGCGGGAGTCGCCACCGCCTGCACGCCTGTGCGGATCGGTCTCCAGATGTATCCACGCGACTTTCACGAGCACCCCGAAATCGTCGAGGAGACCCTGCGCGCGTTCGTGCTCACCGTCGTGCCTGGCGTCCCTGAAGACGATCCGAATCTCACCCGTGTCTTTCACGACGATCTGTTTCGACTCGAGGCCCACCGCGGTTGGTTGGCCTACGACCTGTGCCGCAGGGCTGGAGACCGGTCTGGAGACAGGCACTTCGCCTCTCTGCCTTACGCCGATCGGGAGGGCGTGATCGCGGACGCTCTCGAAGCGGGCGGTGTCACCCGCCGCCTCTACACGGCCGCGGTGTTCGTCACCCAGATCGCCGTGTATGCGAGCATCTACGATGACGACAGCGGCTGTCATCTGTGGGACTACGACGGGCCGTTCAGGATCGAGAGCACGGCAGGTCTCCGCGATCCCTATCTCGATGAGTTTCGAGCCATCACCACCGCGGGCAGCGGCAATCCGGTCTAGGGAGGAGTCATGGCCAGAGAGCGTTTCGATGCGATCATCGTCGGATCCGGTTTCGGCGCCGCGCCGCCGGCGCTGAGGTTGACGCGGGCGGGACTCAAGGTGCTGGTACTCGAAAAGGGCCCTGAGATCGTGCCCGCCCGTGACTTCAGGCAGACACAGGATCCCCGCTACCTGCTGCGCTGGTTCCGTAACGTCGGCGGAGGTGACCTCAGCCTCACATACATCGAGGGACTCGGTGGTGGTTCCGGGTTCTATGAGATGGTCACACTGAGGGCACCGACAAGCGCCTTTGACCAGACCTGGCGAGGCCGCCGCCTCTGGCCCGACGCGATCGACCGAAAGGCGATGGATCCCTGGTACGCGCGAGCGGAGAGCGAGATGTGCGTCAAGCAGATCCGGCCGGAGGCCGTGCCCGCCAGCGGCCGTGTGTTCGCGCGCATACTCGGTGATCTGGGGCACGACTGCGAGAGGGCCCGGTATGCTGAGAGCGGCTGTGTGAACAGCGGTTTCTGCGTGACCGGGTGTATCTACAACGCGAAGATGGGCCCCCTGACCACCTACATCCCGCTCGCCAGGGAAGCAGGAGCAGAGTACCGGTGCGAGGCTGAGGTGACCAAAATATCAAACGCTCGTGGCGGGGGCTATGACCTTGCCGTGCGGTTCTCGCCAGAGGCCGAAGATCGGCGTATTCATGCGCCGGTAGTGATACTTGCCGCCGGGACCGTAGGCACCGCCCGCCTCTTGATGGGCTCGCGCCGCAAACTGCGGATTCCCAGCGAACACCTGGGGCGGAACATCGCGTGGAACGGAGGTGTGAAGGCCGCGGCTCTTCTCGCCCCGGATCTTCCCGATGGCGACATGTTCGTGGGCCGGACCCACGCCGGCGTGATCTGCTACGATTTCCTGCGAAGCCACGGCATCTCGGTCTCTGCGGTGAAGGCTATGCCGCTGATGATCCTTCACTCGGTCCGCATGAGAGAGAACCCGGACGATCCATTCTGGGGGCAGAAGCACGTCGACCTGATGCGGCAATTCAGACGCAGGGTACTGGCCCTGTATGCGATGGGCCTGGCCCCACCGTCAGGATGCCTGGAGATGGGCCGCCGCGGCAATCTCAGAGCATCGCTGCAGATGTCACCAGAACTGGCGGACTACTACGCGCGAACGAAGAAGCTTCTCAAGAGCCTGCTCGAGCGTCGCGGGTGCCGTCCCCTTCACCTGGAGTTCCTTACGGGTGAAGGGATGCCCCACCAGGGGCCGCACGCGGGCACCGCACACCAGGTCGGATCGTGCCGGATGGCAGACCGGCCCGAGGACGGGGTGTGCACCCCCGATGGTCAGGTCTTTGGTCATCCGGGGCTTTACATCACCGACGGATCCGCTGTACCCAGCTCTCTGGCCGTGAACCCATGTCTTACGATTACGGCCAATTCCGAAAGGATCACCGCCGGGATTCTGGAGAGGGCTGGCGTGCGGAGCTCAGCGGCAGCCTGATCTGGCTCAGCGAATCGGCGAACCGACCTCCACGCCCGAGTCTACCCGCGCCAGGAGGCGGGCGATCAGCCGGTCCCACAGGCGGGCAGGGAGCATGCGCTGCAACAGCCAGCGCGAACGCGATCTCACTACCGGAATCCTCGGAGGCGGCCGGCCGTCGGCCACCGCCCGGAGCACCGCCTCGGACACCCTGTACACCGACAGGCCCTCGCGTCCACCGCGAACGGCCGAGGCCTGGACCGCCGGCATGAGTTTCTCGTATGGCGTGTCTCGATACTGGTTCATGTCAATCGATGTAACATGATCCCATATAGGCGTTTGTACTGAGCCAGGTTCGATCAGAATCACCTTGATGCCGGCAGCGGCGAGCTCCCGCCTGAGGGCATCGGAGGCTGCCTCGAGGGCGTACTTTGACGCGGCGTAGACGCCTGCGAATGGAAAAGCGAACCGCCCGGAGACCGAGCTCATGTTGATCACGCGTCCCTTCGATTTCCGAAGCAACGGGAGGAAGGCTTGCGTGGT
>JBDHBK010000155.1:0-5409 GCA_039592635.1 Gemmatimonadota bacterium | reverse complement strand
TTGGTAAGACATGAGCATGAATGATCCCATTGCCGACATGCTGACGCGGGTTCGCAACGCGAACCGGGCGGGTCACCGTCGAGTCGACATGCCGGTTGCGAAGCTCAAGGTAGAAATCGCGCGTATCCTGACCGAGAACCACTTCGTTCACGGCTACAAGGTCCTGGACGACGGGGCTCACGGGGTGCTGCGGGTCTATCTGAAGTACACCGAAGACGAGAAGCCGGTCATCCGCTCATTGAGGCGGATTTCCAGGCCGGGTCTGCGACGGTACGTCGGAGCCCAGGGGATGCCCAAGGTGCGTTCGGGCATGGGAATGGCGATCCTGTCGACCTCCAAGGGGTTGATGACGGACCGCCAGGCTCGCCAGCAGCGCGTCGGTGGAGAGGTCATCGCCACGGTCTACTAGGACCGGGTGCAAGGAACAGTCGTCCCGCACTCGCGGGACGCCAGACAGTAGAGCGCGATACAGATGTCGAGAGTCGGAAGACAGCCGATCGTCGTGCCCCAGGGCGTGGACGTGTCCATCGAGGGCTCCAGCGTGAGCGTGAAGGGGCCCAAGGGCGAGCTCAGCGGACGCTTCGACGCGGATATGGCCATTGAGTTGGCGGACGGCGAGATCACGGTCAGCCGCCCCACGGACCAGGCGCGGCACCGGGCCCTGCACGGCCTCACGCGCAGCCTGGTGGCCAACATGGTCGAGGGCGTACACAAGGGCTTCGAGCGGTCGCTCGAGATCCACGGTGTCGGATACAGGGCCCTGCAGAAGGGGTCGGCCGTGGAGTTCTCGGTCGGGTACAGCAACCCGGTGTTGTTCGAGGCCCCGGAAGGTGTCGAACTGGCGGTGGAGAAGCCGACCCTGGTTCACGTTCGAGGCATCGACAAGCAGGCTGTGGGAGAAGTGGCGGCGCGAATTCGCCGGATACGGCCTCCCGAGCCCTACAAGGGCAAGGGCATCCGCTATAGCGGTGAGCACGTGCGGCGCAAGGCCGGTAAGGCCACGGCCGTAGGCGGCTGATAGACAACGATCTCGTAAGCCGTGACTTCCGAACGGGGGCACGGCCGGAGGAGCAGGGAGATGGCATTCAGCAAGTCGGCGGAGCGGCGGCGGCGTCGCGCCACGAGACACAAGAGAGTTCTGAAGAAGGTTCGGGGCACGGCGGAGCGGCCGCGCCTGGTAGTCTTCCGGAGCTTGAAGAACATCGAGGGTCAGCTGGTCGACGACGACCGCGGAACCACGCTGGCGGGGATCACCACTCTGGCCATCGACACGACGGCCGAGGTGGAAGACCTCTCGGGCAAGGTGGCCGCGAGCTACGCTGCTGGTAAGGCGCTGGCCGAGAGGGCGAAGGCCGACGGAATCGAGACCATAGTGTTCGACCGCGGTGGCTATCGTTATCAGGGTCGCGTGAAGGCGTTCGCCGAAGGGGCGAGGGCCGGCGGGCTGAAATTCTAAGAGAGATTACTTGATGGCGGGCCTCACGCGAACGACGCGGGGAGGGTCGCCGCAGGAATCGGAGAAGCTGAGGGAATGGCGAAGAAGCAGAGTCGCAGACGGGATCGACGGGACGAGGGAGACAACCTCAAGGAAAACGTGATCCATATCAACCGGGTCTCGAAGGTGGTCAAGGGTGGCCGCCGGTTCTCCTTCACCGCTCTGGTGGCCGTTGGCGACGGCCAGGGCAAGGTCGGCACGTCGCTCGGAAAGGCCAACGAAGTGGCAGAGGCCATCCGCAAGGGATTGGAGCAGGCCCGCAAGGCCATGGTCGAGATTCCGATCCGCGGCGGGACGATTCCGCACGAGATGATCGGGCGGCACGGCGCGGGCAGGGTGCTTCTGAAGCCCGCTTCTCCCGGTACGGGCGTGATCGCCGGTGGACCGGTGCGGGCCGTGCTCGATTGCGCCGGTGTGCAGGACATCCTCACCAAGAGCCTCGGTTCGAACAATCCGCTCAACGTGGTCGCGGCCACGATGAATGGCCTCCAGAGTCTCATGACTCCCGAGGCCGTGGCGCGCGAGCGCGGCGTGGACATCGAGGTCATCCGGGAGGCGATGCGTGGCTAACAACATCCGGATAAAGCAGGTGCGTAGCGGCAGCAACGCGATCAAGAAGCAGCGCGCGACGCTGGAGGCGCTGGGCCTTCGCCATCACCAGGCCGAGGTCATCAAGGAAGACAACCCTGCCATTCGTGGAATGATCAGGGTCGTCGCGCACCTGGTGGAAGTCGAGGAGGTCGACTAGACCCATGGCAGACAGCAAGAGAATAGGCCTGGACAACCTGAGCCCCACGCCCGGCTCCCGCGGGAAGCGGAAGCGCGTTGGACGGGGTCACGGTTCGGGTCATGGAAAGACCTCGGGAAGGGGCCACAAGGGGCAGAAGTCCCGTTCTGGCGCCTCGATCCCGGCATGGTTCGAGGGCGGCCAGATGCCGCTGTATCGGCGCGTTCCGAAGCGTGGCTTCAAGCCGATCAACCGACGTGAGTACCAGGTCGTCAACGTCGGCCTGATCGCGAGCCTCGAGGGTGCGGCGTTCGGGCCCGAAGAGCTGAAGGCACACGGACTCATCGCGTCGCTGACCAAGCCCGTGAAGATCCTCGGGGTTGGATCGGCTGGCCGGCCGGTGACGGTACGCGCTCACGCGTTCAGCGCAGCGGCGCGCGAGAAGATCGAAGCGGACGGCGGAACCGTGGAACTGATCGGCTGACATGGCGAACGAACGCACTCAAGCGCTCCAGGCTGCCCAGAATCTGTTCAAGATCCCGGAGCTGAAGAGCAAGATCCTCTTCACGCTGCTCTGCCTGGCCATCTACCGGCTCGGTTCGCACATCCCGACGGCAGGCGTCAACGTACTGGCTCTCCAGCAGCTGGCTGGCCAGTTCCAGGGCACTCTGTTCGGGATCTACGATCTGTTCACGGGTGGAGCCCTGCAGCGAGCCACGGTGTTCGCTCTCGGTATCATGCCGTACATCTCGGCCAGCATCATCTTCCAGGTCCTCGGGTCGACGTTCCCGACGATCGAGAAGCTGCAGAAAGAAGGCGAGGACGGCCGGCGCAAGCTGACCCAGTGGACGCGCTACTCCACCGTCTTCCTGTGCATCATGCAGGCATACGGCTACTCGATCTTCCTCGAATCGCAGCCGGGTGTCGTGGTGTTCCCCGGCTGGGCGTTCCGGATCGAGACGGTCCTGCTGCTCACCGCCGGTGGTGTCTTCGTCATGTGGCTCGGCGAGCAGATCACCGAGCGGGGCATCGGGAACGGAATGTCGCTGCTGATCTTCTTCTCGATCATCCAGGGCTTCCCGGCGGCGGTCTTCAACACGATCGAGCTTCTGCGGGCTGGCGGAATCAGCCTCTTCAAGCTGCTGGCGCTCCTCGTCGTGCTGGTCCTGATCACGGCCGCGGTCGTGGCGCTGACCATGGCGGCGCGCCGGATCCCGGTCCAGATCCCGCGCAAGGTCGTGGGGCGTGGTCGGGTAAGGGAGGGGCAGAAGTCGTTCATCCCGATCCGGATCAACAGCGCCGGCGTGATGCCGATCATCTTCGCTCAGGCCATCATCATCGTCCCCGGGACGCTGTACTCGTTCACCGGCGGGCAGGGAGCCAGCGGCTTCCTGTACGACTTGAGCCAGATCTTCGCACCGGGCTCCATGTGGTACTACGTGACGTATGCCGCCCTGATCATCGTATTCACCTACGTGTACACGGCGATCATCTTCAACCCGGTCGACCTGGCCGAGAACCTGAAGAAGCAGGGTGGGTTCATTCCAGGGGTGAAGCCGGGTGTGCAGACGGCGGAGTACATCGATCGCGTTCTGACACGCGTGACCCTTCCAGGGTCGATCTACCTGGCCGTGATCGCGATCCTTCCGTTCTGGATCTTCGCGGCGTTCGATATCCAGACGTTCTTCTTCGGCGGCACTTCGCTACTGATCGTGGTGGGTGTTGGCCTCGACACGGTTCAGCAGATGCAGCAGCATCTGCTGCTCCGGCAGTACGAGGGATTTATGAAGAAGGGCCGGGTCAAATACAGGGGCCGTCAGAAGTACATGTGACGGATCCGGACGAGGAGATCGGGCCGTGAGGCTCTTAATAATGGGTCCCCCAGGGGCCGGCAAAGGCACCCAGGGAGAGCTTCTGGCGAGAAGGCTGGGGATACCCCGGCACTCCACGGGGGACATCCTGCGACAGGCGCTTCGCGAAGGGACTCCGATGGGGCTCAAGGCAAAGCGGTACATGCACGCAGGCGAACTGGTCCCGGACGATGTGATCCTCGGGATCGTGGGAGAAGCCCTGGCGCACGAGGAATCGGAGCCGGGATTCCTCCTGGATGGTTTTCCGCGGACCGTGGCGCAGGCGGAAGGGCTTCGCAAACTGCTGCTTGACATGGGGCAGAAGCTGGACGCGATCGTGGACCTGTCCGTCCCGGACGAAGAGATCATGACGCGCCTGTCGACGCGGGGACGCAAGGACGACCTGAAGGAGACGATCAAGCGCAGGCTCGAAGTCTACGGCAAGAAGAAGAAGCCGCTCCTGGATTTCTACGCGGCCAGGGGAGTACGGATCGTCTCCGTCGAGGGCGTCGGGGACATCGACGACATTCAGGCAGACATCCTGGAGCGTCTGTCGTTGTGATGCGGCTGAAGACGGCCGACGAGATTGACGCGATCGGTCGAGCCGGAGAGATCGTCGCCGGTGTGCTGGCCCTGGTGGGCGAGCGTGCCGAGCCTGGTGTGAGCACGGGAGATCTCGACTCGGCGGCCGAGAGGTTCATTCGAGATCACGAAGGCGCGGCGCCGGCCTTCAAAGGGCTGTACGGCTTTCCGGCCACGCTGTGTACGAGCCTCAACGACGAGGTGGTGCACGGCATTCCGTCGCCGGACCGACGCCTCGAAGAAGGGGATCTGCTCGGTGTGGACGTCGGGGTGGTGCTGGACGAGATGTTCGCGGACGCCGCGGTGACCGTGCCGGTGGGGGAGCCTTCCGAGGAAGCGCGACGCCTGCTCGCCGTCACGCAGGCTTCGCTGGACGTCGGAGTTGAGCAGGCTTCGGCCGGATCCACGCTGGGCGACGTGGGCGCCGCGATCCAGGCGGTCGTGGAGGATGCGGGATACAGCGTGATCCGTGAGCTGGTGGGTCACGGCGTCGGCTTCGCTCCGCACGAGGAGCCGCATGTGCCCAACTTCGGCCGCAGGGGGCAAGGGGCGGCGCTTGAGGAAGGTCTCGTCATCGCCATCGAGCCGATGGTGAACGTAGGCCGCCGTCACATCCGGACGCTGGCGGACGGATGGACGGTCGTAACCGCTGACGGAAGTCTGTCGGCGCATTTCGAGCACACGGTTGCGGTGACGCCGGAGGGTCCCAGGATCCTCACGGGGCGAAGCGGCGACCGCGGTTCGAAGGAGGAGTA
>JBDHBK010000154.1:0-5412 GCA_039592635.1 Gemmatimonadota bacterium | reverse complement strand
CGAGGACATGAAACGCTTCCGTCTCTATCAACCAGGCGACGCATCGGCCGCCGTAGTGCCGCGTGTGGGCTTCTTGGACAAGCCCGGCTGTATGATTCTTCCGGGTACGGCTCGGCGCCCCCGCCATCGGCGAAGCGCAACTGACGGGCTTTGTCTCTCTTCACTTCCGCCCGCCGGGCGCCGGCCGCACCGAAATCACCTGATTCCCAACCCGACGAAACCCCGAAGCCACAACATCTGGTGTCGGCCGAAACTACCGCCGCTAGATGTTGTGGTCAAGTTTTGAGGCGGCCTGGACCGGCGAAGTCCGCCTTGAATACCGCGCTCCGGACGCTCATCTTCCTGCCACACTTTCGTTTCTACACCCTGCGCGGTGTTGCTGAGCGACCCAAATGACGATTGCGGGGCAATTGATGGCACGCGAAAAAGGCATCGTGAAGTGGTTCTCCACCGACAAGGGGTACGGCTTCATCCGTCGGGACAGTGGCGACGAGATCTTCGTCCACCACACCGATATCGAGGTGGATGGCTACGCCGCGCTCAAGAACGGTGAGACCGTCGAGTTCGACGTGTTCGAGTCCGACCGCGGACCGAAAGCTCGTAACCTGGTTCCCCTGGATGTCGATGGAACGAAACCGGCTCCCAGGGCGAAGACCGGCGACGGCCGGGCCAGGGACGGACGTGGCGCCGGGCCGGCACCCGAGGCGAAGGCCGAGCGCGGATCGCGCGGGGGACGGCGCGAGTCCGGGGACCGGAAGCGTTCCGGGAGCTCCGGAAAGAGCGCCACAGCAGCGACGGCAGGCGGCAAGGTGACGCTGGCTCAACAGTTGCGCGAGCGTTTGAGCAAGAGGTTTCCGGGCCTCGGCGCTTGAGTCGCAGAGCCCGGGAGAAGCTTCGAGAGCCGGGCTCTTGAGATTCAGGTGCCTACCACACTATCTTTAAGGGCTTGGAATGGAACGCGCGTCGCGTGACGCGGGCATCGGACACGATCAAAAGGGGACAGACCGTTGGAGATCCATATTGGGGAGGGCCAGAACCTGGAGAAGGCTCTCCGGCAATTCCGACGCAAGGTTCAGCGGGCGGGCATACTGGCAGACATGCGCAGGAAGCGCCGCTACGAGAAGCCGAGCGAGGCGAAGCGTCGGAAGGCCAAGGCAGCTGAGCGGCGGCGTGTCCGCAGCGCCCGGCGCCGCGCACGTCGGTAGTCCCCGACCCCGTACGGCGGGCCAGGACCGGTTCACAGCGTCCGGCCCCGCGCATGTACATTCCCGATCTGATATGACCGCGCCGGCCTCCTCAGGCCGGCGTTCGTGGTTTCCCGCTCTGCCGGCGAACCAGCCATGACTTCCCACTCGAAGCGCGCCCTGGCGCTGTGCTGGGCCCGCGGTGTCCTGCGGCCGATCACCGAGTTTCGACCCCGGGCGGGCGACCGGGCTTTCCGCTACGGCGATGGTGTGTTCGCCACGCTGGCCTTCGAGCGTGGCCGCCTGCTGGATGCCACCGCGCATGTCGAACGACTGATCGCCTCGGCGAACGCGATGGGTCTCTCTGTTCCCGAGTTCGTCAGCACTCCGGGCCGCCTGAGCGAGATCCTGGTATTGCTGGGCGCGTGCGGCTCGACGGACGGCGTCGTCCGAGTCCAGATCAGCGCCGAGTCCGGCGGCCGTGGCTATGGCCGATCCGCGGACGACTCGTGGGAGCTGGTGGAGATCCACCCCGTGCCGGCCCCGCGCGTCCTCACGGTGGGCATACTGGAGCCGGGTGATGTGCCGGTCCCCGCTCTGCCATCGGTCAAGAGCTGCAGCGCACTGGCGCACGTCCTGTGCGCCCGGGCCGCCGCCGGCCGCGGAGTGGTGGAGGCCGTGCGAGTCGCCGGAGGACACGTGCTCGAAGCTTCCGCCTCGAACCTGTTCTGGGTCCACGAGGGCGTGCTGTACACACCCTCCGCGTCGCTCCCACTGTATCCGGGAATCACCCGCTCCGTGGTCCTCGACGTCGCACGGGATGCGGGCTGGGAGATTCGGGAGGGCGAATTCGACAGGGCGGCATTCGCCCGAGCCGGCAGCGCATTTCTCACCAACGCCGTGCGCGGCGTCGAGCCCGTCGCCGTACTGGAGGGATCGCCACTCGAATGGCCGCCCGAACTCGAGGCCCTGCGTGAATCGGTGCAGGCTGCCCGGATCGAGGGCGGACTTCCGGTCCCGTCTTGAGCGCCATCCTGTCGCCGGGCGGCTTCGAGCCGGTGGCTCACGGCTGCCGGCGGGCGGTCGTACCCTCTCCCTGGCCGCCACGCTCGGTGGCCGTCTTCCTGATCGAATCCAGCGGGCTCCATCTGGTTGATACGGGTGCGGCGACCGTCGAGTCCATTGAGTTCCTTGCGGCCGCCCTCGACGCGACTCTCGGCCCGGGAGAGATGCCGGACGGAGTAATCCTCTCGCATTCGCACCTGGATCATGCCGGGGGGCTCGAGGCTCTGGCCCCCGATGCCGTGATCGCTCACCAGGATGCAGCGAGGCTTTACGAAGCGGACGAGAGGACCCCCTGCGGCCAGCCGTTCGTAACGGTCGCCGGTACGTCCGGGTCCCTGTTGGACATGCCCGGATGGGAGTGGGTTCTGGGCGAGGGACACGCGCCCGGACATCTCCTGCTGTGGCAGCCGGAATCCGGGACTCTGCTGGCCGGTGACCAGTTCCTGCTGGGCTTGAAGACTCCCTTGCGGATCGCGGACCCGGAGGAGGATTCGTTCGGCGCCTACCTCGAGACGCTGGATCGGGTGTCCGCCCTGCAGCCCGCGCTCATGCTGACGGGCCACACGGCGGCGATCCGGGAGCCCGGCGCGTGGCTCGACCGCGAGCGCCGGCGCCTCTCGAGGCAGCTGGACCGGACCCGGACTGCGGTTCGATCGGGGGCACGGGACGCGGAGGAAGTCACGGAGCGAGTGTACGGCTCGATTCCCGGACCGGGGGCGCGCCAACTGCTGCTCCGGGAGAAACTGGCGGCGCTACGCCACCTGGCCTTGCAGGGTGACATCCGGCGCCGGCTGGTCGACGGGCGGGAGGTCTTCGAGGGCTAGGGCGGGCCGAACCGGCGTTCGACGTAGTTCTCGAGAATGGCGATGAACTGGGGCACGATGTCGTCCCCCCGCAGGGTCGAGTGGTGCTCGCCGTCCACGTACACCGGCGCGCTCGGTTCTTCGAAGGAACCGGGAAGCGAGATCCCGATGTCCGCGTGTCGCGACTCCCCGGGTCCGTTCACCACGCAGCCCATCACGGCGACCGAGAGATCTTCCACTCCCGCGTGGCTCTCCTTCCAGACCGGCATGCGCTCACGCAGCCAACCCTCGATATCCTGCGCCATCTCCTGGAAGAACGTGCTCGTGGTGCGGCCGCATCCGGGGCAGGCCGTAACCTGCGGTTCGAAGCTGCGCAGCCCGAGCGACTGAAGGAGCTGGCGGGCCACGAGGACTTCCTCGCGCCGGTCCCCGCCGGGAGCCGGGGTAAGCGAAACCCGAATCGTGTCGCCGATCCCCTCGGCCAGGAGGATTCCGATCCCGGCGGAGCTGGCCACCGTTCCCTTCCGGGCCATCCCGGCTTCGGTGAGTCCCAGGTGCAGAGGGTAGTCCGATAGCGGAGCGAGCGCCCGGTAGACCCGGAGCAGGTCGGGTACCGAAGACACCTTGGCACTGAGGATGATGGCGTCATGGGGCAGGCCGATCTCCTCGGCCACACGGGCAGAACCCATGGCACTCTCGACGACGGCGGCGATCATCACCGAGTCGGCCGGCAACGGCTCGTGTAGCGCAGCGTTCTCGTCCATCATCTGAGTCAGCAGCGCCGCGTCGAGCGAGCCCCAGTTGACGCCGATGCGGACCGGCTTCCCGTTCTCGATCGCGCACTCGACGATGGTCGCGAAGTGCTCGTCCCATTTCTTCGAGCCGACGTTTCCGGGGTTGATGCGGTACTTGGAGAGCGCCGCCGCACAATCCGGGTGCCCGGGCAGAAGGATGTGGCCGTTGAAATGGAAGTCGCCAACGATCGGTACGCGCACTCCCACCGTGTCGAGCCGGCCGACGATGGTCGGCACGGCGGCGGCCGCGGCAGACGTGTTCACGGTGATCCGGACGAGCTCGCTCCCCGCCTCCGCCAGCTCGGCGACCTGGCGCACCGTGGCCTCGACGTCCGCCGTATCGGTGTTGGTCATCGACTGCACCACCACGGGGTGCTCGCTTCCGACCTTCACATCGCCCACCGCCACGCTCGACGTGCGGCGCCTGGCCAGCAGGCCGGATTCCGGAACGACGCAGGGTGGTCGTGACTCGCTGATATCCATGGCCGCCTAAGCTACCTGCCCTTCACCCGGACTACCAGTCAAAAAAAACCCCCGGATCTCTCCGGGGGCCGCGCCCGCCGGTCGGCCCGCGCGGGGGCGGGGCCAACCTACGTTTCGGGGTACGTCGCTTCGCTATACGTCTTCGCTCACGCTTGGCGGGCGCTGGTTTCCTTCCAGAAAGCATCAAAACGGGAATCGAGCAGGCGGCGACGCTCGCGCCGCATCTCGAACTCGAAGGCCGATCGATTCGCCGCGACCGCCTCCCGAAGCCATCTCCTGGACAGCACGGGCTGCTTCCGTCGCGAACCGGCCGCCGTCACTTTAGCCACTTCGACGGCTTTGGGGAGCCTGGGCATCCTCGTCCTCCTCGATCCTGCGCATCGGTTCGTCCGCGGCCTGGAACGCCTGCGGATCACACGTGGGGCCGCCTAACTTCCGGTCCGGCACCGGTTTCTCGGGATTGAAACGAGCTCTCCCCGGCCATGCTATCCACCGACGAGCCGCTTTTATCCACTTCCAATCCACGAAAAACGTGGTTTTTTCCACAACAAGCGCAACATCTTGGGGCACTTCAAAGGTAAGACCACTAGATATAGTGGTCAAGGTGGCGGGAGGCGCGTCGCCTCAGCGCTGCACTACGGGCTCGAAGCCCAGGTACTTCCGCACCAGGCCCATCTGTCCCACGTGATAGGCTTCGTGGAAGGCCAGGAAAGCGATCGCTCCGAGGATCGAGGTGTCTTCGGTAGGAAACGGGGCCGGCGATTCTGCATCGAGTTCAACG
The DNA here is from genome assembly GCA_039592635.1 of Gemmatimonadota bacterium. Classification (GTDB taxonomy): domain Bacteria; phylum Gemmatimonadota; class Gemmatimonadetes; order Palauibacterales; family Palauibacteraceae; genus Benthicola. The sequence goes on along the minus strand of JBDHBK010000154.1, from coordinate 302 downwards.
GTACTCAACCCCTCCATACATGCCAGGGTCGCCTCGTGCAGTTCGTCCCACTCGGCCATGATTTCGTACAGGGGCGGATATTCCTTCATCGTCGTGATGTCGGTCGCCGCGTCGAACAGGGTCTGCCAGGGATTGGTTCGCTCGTGGCCCGCGAGCTTCATCAGGTAGAACCGGGCATCCAATGCGTGGCACGCGATGAAGGCCAAGCTGTTGGTGTGGTCGTTGGGGCGCCGCTCGGCAGCGGCCTGGTCGATTCCCTCCAGAGCCCGCCGGAAGAGACTGGCGTTCAGCTCCAGGATCCC
>JBDHBK010000153.1:0-5429 GCA_039592635.1 Gemmatimonadota bacterium | reverse complement strand
GAGCCTGGAGTCCGTGTACGCGTAGTGCAATGCCCGACCGACGGAGGTCAGGAGCGCCACGCATCCTGGCTGAGTAATCGTCGGGGTAACCAGCATCTGGATTTGATCCGGCACCCGCACCGGCGTGCAGCACGCGATCATGCCCGGGCCGGGAAACGGCTCGTGTTCCAGGGTCACGTGTCCGCCGTATTCCAGCGGAAGGCCGATATCCCTGAGGTCCTTGCGCAGGGTACCGAGGACGTTGCCCTCCTGGCAGCTGCCGTCGAGCCACGGCATGCGTTTGAGCCAGCCGGCGTCGTGGCTCTCCGCCTCCTCGGCTCGGATGCCGATCCGGCTCCGAAGCTCTTCCGCGACGACTTCGCGGTACAGGTCCTCTGTTTCTTCGATCAGGCGCCGGGCTTCGCTCTCGACACCGAGGAGATTGACCCCGGCCAGGCGCTCCACCGCCTCCCTGTAGCCTCCGTAGCCCAACTCGGCAGCGGCTTCACGCCACCTGCTGAGACGGTCGAGCTGCAGGGGAACCGCCTCTTCCATGATGTCACGGCGGGCAGCTTCGAGTCGCTGTCGCGCGTCGCGCGCATCGGTTGCATGGATGAGGTTCGATGCCTGGCTGACCGGGACCGCGATGTCGCCCGTCTCGACCTTGGCAGTCGCACGCCAGGCCGAGAATTCGTCGTCGAGGCGGGCGTTGTGGGCTTCGAGGTGGTAGCGGGCCGCCCACCGAAGGAGCTTCCGCAACTGGCGCTCTTCATCGTCGTCGGCCGAGGCGATCGCCCGCTCGATCACGGGCAGGGTTCGCGACGATTCGAGGATTCCCTGCGTCTCGTACAAGGGCGCCAGTTCCGGCCACGCCTTCCTGCCCGACCTGGCATCGTGCAGCTCCTCGAACACGGCGGCCCGGAATCGCTCGGCCCTGTCCCGGATCTCCGTGGTCGTCAGCCCCACGGGTGCACCGCACCCTTCCGCTCGCGAGTCGTCAGCTCCCCGGCTCCCCTTCGATCCGATCGCTCAGATAGTCCGATAGTCCTTCTGCCGCTACCCGGACCTGCTCGAGCGTGTCGCGATCGCGCACGGTGACCGTGCCGTCTTCGATGCTCTGGCCATCGACCGTGATGCAGAACGGAGTCCCTGCCTCGTCCTGCCTGCGGTACCGGCGACCGATCGACCCGCTGACATCGTGAAACGTGGTGAAGCGACCCCTGAGATCGGCAGCGATGCGGGCGGCCATTTCCGGCATTCCCTCTTTCTTGACGAGAGGGAACACGGCGGCCTTCGTGGGAGCGAGGCGGGGATGCAGTCGAAGCACCGTGCGCGACTCCCCTTCGACCTCTTCTTCGTGGTAGGAATCCGCCAGGACGACGAGGACCGTGCGATCGAGGCCGGCGGAGGTCTCGATCACATACGGGATGAAGCGCTTGCCGGAGTGCGACTCGACATACTCGAGCTTCTTGCCCGAGTGCTCCTGGTGCCGCGAGAGATCGAAGTCCGTGCGGTTGTGAATTCCCTCGAACTCCCGCCAGCCCATCGGAAACAGGTACTCGATGTCCACCGCGTCCTTGGCGTAGTGCGCCAGTTCGTCAGGCCCGTGCGGCTCCAGTCTCAGCCGGTCCGCCCTGATGCCGAGCGACTTGACCCACTCCAGCCGACGCTCCTTCCAGGTGTGGTACCACTCCTCGTCCGTTCCGGGTTCGACGAAGAACTGCATCTCCATCTGTTCGAATTCGCGCGTTCGGAAGGTGAAGTTCCCGGGGGTAATTTCGTTCCGGAACGCCTTCCCTACCTGGGCGATGCCGAACGGCACCTTCTGGCGGGAGCTGTCCAACACGTTCTTGAAATTGACGAAGATCCCCTGTGCGGTCTCCGGCCTCAGGTACACCGCGGCGGTGGAATCTTCCACCGGTCCCATGAACGTCTTGAACATGAGGTTGAAGTTGCGGGGCTCGGTGAACTGGCCGCTGACCCCGCACGTCGGGCACTGATCGCCCTCCACGTGGTCGGCCCGGAAGCGACGGTGGCAATTGCGGCACTCGATCAGAGGGTCCGTAAACCCCTCGACATGGCCGCTCGCCACCCAGACCTCGGGGTGCATCAGGATGCCGGCGTCGAGGCCCTCGACATCTTCACGGCGGTGCACCATCTCCGCCCACCAGGCCTCGCGGACGTTCTTCTTCAATTCGACGCCGAGGGGACCGTAGTCGTACACCGCCCCCACGCCGCCATAGACCTCGGACGACTGGAAGATGAACCCCCGCCGCTTGGCCAGGGACACCAGCTTGTCCATCAGGTTCTCCGGGTGGCCCGTATCGGTGCTCACCGCATCCTCCGTTATTCGACGCGTCTCATGATTCCGTGAACTTGGATCGTCCCTTCTTCACCAAAAAAGGGGAGCCGGTAGGATAGCGTCAGCCGAGGGCGTCCGCGACCAGGCGAGATATGTCGTCCGGATCGAGCCACTCTGCTTCCGCGCCAACGACGGTCACGCCAGGCGGCGTCTGGCCCGTGACCCGTCCACACACGAGGAGCGCGGGCACACCCGCCACACGCGCCCGCAGCAGGATCTCTCCCGTGATTTTCCCCAGGTCGCTGGTGGCATCCCAGGCGCCTTCGCCCGTGATCACCAGGTCGGCTTCATCCAGCGCCCGGGCAAAGCCCAGCCGTTCCAGCAGCCACTCGCTGCCCGACACGAGATTCGCGCCCAGAAAAGCGGCGCAGCCAGCCCCGAGGCCACCGGAAGCTCCCGCCCCCGGAAGATCCGCTACCTCCCGTCCAAGGTCCTCGCGCAGTCTTTCGCCCAGGCGGGTCAGTCCCGCCTCCAGGATATCGACTGCCTCCGGGCTTGCTCCCTTCTGTGGGCCGAAGCGTCGCGCTGCCCCGTCAGGTCCGGTGAGCGGACCGCGAACATCGGCGATCGCCGTAACGGCGATTCTCTCCTCAAGCGGCGGACCGGCCTCCACCCGAGCCAGCAACCCCAGGAAACCGCCCCCCGCGGGAAGGTCTGATCCGTGCTCGTCCAGGAACCGGTAGCCGAGGACGCGGGCGAGCCCCGTGCCGCCGTCCACGGTCGCGGAACCTCCCAGACCCATCAGGATGTCGGTTGCGCCCTGGTCGAGGCACGTGGTTACAAGCTCCCCGACGCCCGTCGTGTCAGCCCGCATCGGCTCACGGCTGATCTCGGGAACCAGGTGCAGGCCGCAGGCGTCCGCCGTCTCGATCACCACGCTGGTCGGCGATAGCCAGAGTGACCGGGCGGTCACGGTGCCGCCGTGCGGCCCATGCACCTCGTACGACCGCAGATCACCGCCTTCGGCTTCGAGGAGAGCGTCCAGCAGGCCCGGCCCACCATCGGACACCGGCATGGCATCGATCTCCGTCCCGGGCAAAGCCCGCCGGACTCCGTCGACGACCGCGTCGGCAACCCGCCCGGCGCTCAGGCTCTCCTTGAAGGCCGTGGGACAGACAAGGATTCGCAAGACCCCTCCCGTGAACTGATGGATCGCTGCCCGGACCCGCTTGAAACAGTCGCCCTGCAGCGCCGGTGGACCCTGCTCGAAACCTAACGTGACGGTGGACATCGGCGTAGCCGGCACGATACTCTTTACGGATGTTTGGACCCGGCGGACAAATTCGCATCATAGGCCACCGCGGAGCCCGGGGCGTGGCTCCGGAGAACACGGTTCCGGCCATCCGGCACGGAGTTGAAGTCGGTGCGCAGGCCATCGAAATCGACCTGCACGCTTCGAAGGACGGAGAGCTGGTGGTCATACACGACCCGACGCTCGATCGAACCACCGATGGGACCGGCCCGGTCGAACAGCGCACGCTGGCGGAGCTTCGAGCGTTCAACGCAGGCTACCGCTTCACGACCGACGAGGGCGAGACCTTCCCGTTCCGCGAGGCGGACGTGCAGATCCCGACGCTGGACGAAGCAATGGAGGCCATCGGGGACCTGCCGGCGATCCTGGAAGTGAAGAGCGCCGCTGCCGGTCGTCTGCTGGCTGACTGGCTGCCGGGCCGGCCACAGTTCGACAGGATCATCGTGGGCGGCTTCAAGGCGGAGGAGGTCGGACCCGCGGGTGATGCCGCACGCTGGCGCTGCGCCTACCAGACGGATCTCCTGGGCTTTGTCCTGTGGGGCAAGCTGGGCATCAGTCGACGCCTCCCCGGGGATCTCACGGCCGCCATGGTCCCTGTTCGCAAGAACGGGCTCCGGATCGTCACTCGCGGTTTCGTGCGGCGCATGCACCGTCAGGGCAAGGGCGTGTTCGTGTGGACCGTCAATCGACCGGACGAGATGCGGCGCTTGCTGGAACTCGGAGTGGATGGACTGATCAGCGACTACCCGGCCGTCCTGCGCCGGGTGGTCGAGGAGCGGCTGGCGGCCGGACAGGAATGAGGTGGTGACGGTGGGGAAGCGGGCCATCCTCCACGTAGACATGGATGCGTTCTACGCGGCGGTGGAGGAGCGCGAAAACCCGGCGCTGCGGGGCAAGCCCGTAGTCGTCGGATCCGAACCGAAGGAAGGCCGCGGCCGCGGCGTCGTGGCCACGGCCAACTACGCGGCGCGTCGCTACGGCATCGGGTCGGCCATGCCGATCTCGGAGGCCTGGCGACGATGTCCGAAGGCCGTCTATCTACGACCGCGCATGCGCCTGTATGCGGGCGTCTCGAGGAAGATTCGGGCGATCTTCGAACGGTTCACCGACCTGGTCGAGCCCATCAGCATCGACGAGGCCTTTCTCGATGTGACAGCCAGCGAGCGGTTGTACGGTGCTGGGCCGGCGATCGCCGGCCTCATCAAGGACGCTATCAGGAAGGAAGAGGGACTCACCGCCTCGATCGGCTGTGCGGAGTCGAAGTTCATCGCCAAGATTGCGAGCGACCTCGACAAACCCGACGGCCTGGTCGTCGTGAGACCGGGCGAGGAGGCCGAGTTCCTGGCCCCCCTGCCGATCGGCCGGCTCTGGGGCGCCGGCCCGAAGGCACTCGAGCGTTTCAGGCGCCTGGGATGCGCCAGCATCGGAGACGCGGCGAGCCTCGATCGCGATGTCCTGGTTCGCACGTTCGGGGACTCGATGGGCGACCGATTTCACCGACTGAGCCGGGGAGTCGACGACCGACCCGTCGTACCGGAACACGTCCGGAAGTCGCTCGGAAAGGAGACGACGTTCGGCGAGGACGTCACCGACCGCAGGGTGGTCGAACGCACGCTGCTGGACCTGACCGAGCAGGTGGCGGCCTTGCTTCGTCGCAAGGGCCTCGCCGGGGCCACGGTCACGGTGAAGCTGCGCTGGGAGGGCTTCGAGACGGTGACCCGCCAGCGTACCCTGGAGAGCCCGGTCAACACGGTCGAGAAGATCTGGCCGGTGGCCCGTGAGCTGCTGCGGAACGCAGACCGGCCACGGCGCCGCGTCCGGCTGGTCGGCGTGACT
>JBDHBK010000152.1:0-5848 GCA_039592635.1 Gemmatimonadota bacterium | reverse complement strand
GGGCTCGACCCGCGCGAGTCGACTCTCGAAGAGTTGGACGTGCTGTGGGAGCGGGTAAAGGCGGCCGGGATCAGCCGCCCGTGAGCTGTTTGACCTGTTTCTGGCCGCTGCGCACTCCCGCCCCGACGACAACACCGTAAATGATGGCCGTGAACGGCCCCAGGACGGGCAACAACGCCACCACGGGAGCGGCGACCAGTGCACCGGCGACGCCGGCGATCCAGGGCGCCGCAGGCTTCTGAGCCTTGTCCACGAAGCGCAATCGGGTGCGCACGAACTCTCGCACCTTTACGTAGCTGATGCCCATGCCGGCCCCGGCGGTCGCGAGCATCAGTGCAGCGATGAGTTCCATAATGCCTCCTCTCGCCTCCCCGTACGGGGACGGGCGCGGGTTCGTTTCAGGAGACCTGCTTCCCGCAGGCGCGTCATCATTCGGGGAAAGGCGATCGTCTCCCGCAGGTGGGGGACCCCGCAGATCCACCCGACCGTCCGCTCCAATCCCAGGCCGAACCCGCTGTGCGGGAACGTGCCGTGCCGCCTGAGGTCGAGGTACCAGTCGTACGCTTCTTCCGGCAGGCCCTCCTCGCGGATTCGCCCCAGGAGCCGGTCGTGGTCGTCCTCTCTCTGGCTGCCGCCAATGATCTCTCCGTACCCCTCGGGAGCCAGGAGGTCGTTGCATTTCACGGTTCGCGGGTCCTCCGGGTTCTCCTTCATGTAGAACGCCTTGGCCTCCCGCGGATAGTCGAACACGAACAGTGGCTTGTCCCGCCCCTCGGTCAGAACGGTCTCGTGCTCCGCGCCCAGGTCCTCTCCCCACTCGATCTCCACCCCGGTCCCGTGGAGGAACGCGATCGCATCCGTGTAGCTCAATCGATCGAACGGCGGTGAGATGGCCTCGAGGCGGCTGATGTCCCGCTCGAGCTGCTCCAGCTCGGGCGCGCGCCGCTCCAGGACCCGTCCCACGATGTAGGAAACGAATTCCTCCTGCAGCCGCATGTTGCCCTCGGAATCGAGCCACGCCACCTCGGGCTCGACCATCCAGAACTCCGTGAGATGTCGGCGCGTCTTCGATTTCTCGGCCCGGAACGTTGGCCCGAAGCAGTAGACCTTCCCCAGGGCGGCGGCCGCGGCCTCGACATACAACTGCCCGGTCTGCGCCAGGTACGCCGTCCCCAGGTCGAAGTACTCGGTGCTGAACAGGGTTCCGGCCGATTCCCCGATCGCCCCCGTCAGGATCGGAGAGTCCACGAGCACGAAGTCGCGCTCGTAGAAGAAGTCGCGAATCGCCTTCACGATCTCATCCCGCACGCGCATGATCGCTACCTGGCGTCCGTGCCGAAGCCACAGGTGACGGTTGTTCAGGAGAAAGTCGACGCCGTGCTCTTTCGGCTGGATCGGGTACTCGTCCGACCGACCGATGACCTCGACCTGGTTGGCGGTGATTTCGTAGCCACCCGGCGCCCGGTCGTCCTGTCGCACGGTTCCGGTCACCCTGACGCTGCTTTCCAGGGACAGGTCCGCCACGGCTTCCCACGACGCGTCGTCGACCTCGTTTCGAGCGATCACGACCTGTACGGTGCCCGTTCCGTCGCGCAATCCTAGAAAAGCGATCTTCCCGCTGGAACGAAACTTCGCCACCCAGCCGATGAGCGCGGCTTCCTGCCCTGCCTTCGAGGACAGATCGCGAACGCTGGTGAGCACAGTTTCCATTTCAGGGCATTCCGTGGTTGGGGTGGGCTCGAAGCGGGTACACTAGACCGGCGCCAGAAGCGCGTCAACGTCAACCTACCGCGTACAGAGCCGCATGGTCCGCATACCGCTCCTGGAGCACTCTGGCGAATGGGCGGTGGCGCGGGGACGCCAGATCAGGATCCGCCTCCACCATCGCCCGGGCCTTCTCTCTGGCGTGCTCGAGAAGGGCATAGTCGCGATCGAGGTCGGCGAAGCGAAGAGCGGGAAGGCCGTGCTGCTCCGCGCCGAACAGATTGCCCTGGCCCCGGAGTCGCAGATCCTCACGCGCGATTTCGAATCCGTCGTTGGTGCCAGCGAAAGCCCTGAGGCGTTCGGGTGGACCGTCTCCCGAATGGAAAGCCACGCAGTAGCTCTGCTCGCCGCCCCGACCTACCCTGCCCCGGAGCTGGTGCAACTGGGCGAGGCCAAACCTCTCCGCGTGTTCGATGAGCATGACCGTGGCGTTCGGCACGTCGATTCCCACCTCGATGACCGTCGTGGCCACCAGGACGTCCGTCTCCCCGGCAAAGAACCGCCGCATGGCCTTGTCCTTGTCCGCGCCGTTCATTCGACCGTGCAGCAGGTCGAGACGGAACTCGGGAAACAGGGCCGAGAGCTCCTCCACGGCGCGCGTAGCCGCCGCAGCCTCCACGGCATCCGACTCATCGATCAGCGGATACACCACGTATCCCTGCCGCCCCTGGGCCAGCTGCCCGCGGAGAAACTCGAACGCCGCCGCGCGGTCGCCCGGGCCGCGTACGCCGGTGATCACCGATCTCCGACCGGGTGGCATCTCGTCGATCACGCTCAGGTCGAGGTCCCCGTATACGGCGAGGGCCAGCGATCGCGGAATCGGGGTGGCCGACATCACGAGCGTGTCCGCGGCCCCGCCCGCGTCGCGAAGGGCCCGTCGCTGCTCCACCCCGAAGCGGTGCTGCTCGTCGATCACCACCAGGCCGGGAATACCGAATCCGACTCCATCCTGAATGAGGGCGTGGGTACCGACGATGACGGACGCGCGACCCGAGCGGGCATCCTCCAGCACGGCTTGCCGCTTCTTTCCCTTGACCGAGCCCGTGAGGAGCACTGGAGCCAGTCCGATCGGCTCGAGAAGGCTCGTCAGGGTTCGCTGGTGCTGCTCCGCGAGCAGTTCCGTGGGGGCCATGATCACTGCCTGCTTCCCGCAGTCCACGGCGCGAACCATCGCGGCGGCGGCCACCACGGTCTTTCCGCACCCCACGTCCCCCTGCAACAGACGATACATGCGCGCCGGGCTCTCCATGTCGGCCCTGATTTCCTGCCAGGTTCTCTCCTGGGCCGCTGTGAGCCGATACGGGAGCGCGGCGAGGAAGTCCGCGGTCAACCTGGGCGGCGCATCCAGGGACAATCCGGCCTCGCGACTCCGGTACTGGTAACGGGCCCGGGCGTGCAGGAGCTGAAGGAAAAACAGTTCCTCGTAGGCAAGACGCCTCACGGCGGGCCCGACCTGCGAAAGGGTCTCGGGCCGGTGGAGTCTCTCGAGCGCCTCGGGGAGTCGCATCAGGCCCGCCGCCTTCAACCAATCGGGTGCGAACAGCTCCGCATCTCGGGCTTCCAGCAGCAGAGAATCCAGGTTGTCTTCCACGATCCCGCGTATCTGCCTGTGGTTGAGTCCCTCCGTGGCACGGTAGACCGGAAACACCCTGCCGCTCTCCGTCTCCTCGTCGCCGGCCGAAGCCAGAAGGGTGTGCTCGCGGGGTCGCATTTGACGTCCGTGGTAGAAGCCCACGGTCCCGGAAGCGAGCAGCAGGTCGCCCTTGCGTATCGAGTTGTCCAGCCACGGCTGCCCGGGCCATGCGCACTCGATGAGTCCCGAGTCGTCCTTGAGGACAGCGTGGAAGATGCGGAGGCGACTGCGGGTCGGGATCACTCCCTTCGAGACCACCCGTCCAATGATGGTGGCATCGTCACCCGGTCGGAGGGCCGAGATCCGGGCCACCGTCGTGGCGTCCTCGTAGCGGTGCGGAATGTGATACAACAGGTCACGGGCGGTGCGAACACCGATCCGGGCCAGCTTCTCCGCCCGGCGCGGCCCCACGCCCTTCAGGAACTGGACTGACCTCTGCAGGTCGCTGGAACGCCGCGTCATGTCACCCGAGGAGCTTTTCCAGGTACGTATTCGCGTCGAAGGCCTCCAGGTCGGTCTCGCTTTCGCCCGTACCGAGCCACCGAACTGGGACCCGGAACTGCCGACTGACCGCGACGGCGGTGCCACCCCTGGCCGTGCCGTCGAACTTCGTCAGCACGATGCCGCTCAGCGGCAGCCCCTGTCCGAACTCCTGCACCTGGTTCAGAACGTTCTGTCCCGCCGTGGAATCGACCACCAGAAGCCGCTCGTGTGGCGCGCCCTCCACCTGGCGTCCCACGACCCGATCGATCTTCCGGAGTTCCTCCATGAGGTTCGTCTGGGTATGCAATCGGCCAGCCGTATCGATGATCAGCACGTCCGACCCCCGAGCCTCCGCCGCCTGGGAAGCGTCGAACGCTACGGCTGCCGGATCGCCTCCCGCCTGGCCCCCGACGAATTCAGCCCCGAGACGATCCGCCCAGATGCGGAGCTGTTCCTGGGCACCGCTTCGGAAGGTGTCGGTAGCGGCCAACGTCACCTGGAGGCCAGCATCGAGGGCTCGCCGGGCCAGCTTCGCGGCCGTGGTCGTCTTACCGGTTCCGTTCACGCCGAGGACGAGAACCACGAAAGGTCCCGATCCATCGGGGACCCGGAACTCCGAGAAGTCCCGCGCGCGGTCGTCGCCCGCGGCGGGAGACGTGAGAATCTCCCGGATACGGTCTGAAAGGAGATCCCGCAGTTCCTTCTCCGTCTTCACCTTCCCCCTGCGCGCCGCAGACTCCAGTTCCCGCACGAGGTCCAACGAGGCGTCGACTCCGAAGTCAGCCTCCAGGAGGACGCGCTCCAACTCCTCGATGGACTCGTCGTCGATTCCCTTTACCAGAACGGAAACGTCGGTCAGCGACAGATCGACGATCTTCTGCCACAGCGATCTGCCTCTCTGCTTGCCGCGCAGGCTCATTCCCTCTCCACTCACTCCACCCTCTGTCATCATCTCAGTCCAATCTTGCGTCGCCAGAGCCACTCTAAACACAACAACCCGATCGCAGCCGCGAACGGCCACACGGGCGGGTCCGAGCCTGGGGCGGGCCTCCCACCGGCCGCAGCGTCGGAGCGAACGTCGAGGGCGGGCCCGACGGGGTTCGGCATCTCCTCGAGGCGGGCGTTCACGTGGAACGGCCGTGCGATCCGGAATGCACTGCCCCGTGTCGTGCCCGTTGCCACGAATCGGGCATCCCCCCGCTCGAGCGGCGGACCCGTGATCCGGGTCGCCGAGTCCGATGGACTGCTCGACCACACGACAGCACCGCTAGCGTCCTCGAGTTGCATGGCAAGATCGCGGACACCGGGCGCCACGCGCCACTGCAACGAGTCGCCGGACCGCACATATGGCTCCGATAGTTGAATCGGCTGCGGGGCCGTGCGCTCCACCAACCACCGAACCATACCGGCGAAGAGCCCGCGATACAGGGCAAGACCCTCGTCACCCCGCGCTGCCCAGCGCCAGGCGCCCTCGGCCTGGACCACGGCCCAGCGGCGGTCTCCCGAGGGACCCATCAGGGCGACCGGACGGGAGGGTCCGCGACGATCACGTTGACCGGACAGCACCGGTCCGCCGGCGCCGCCCGTTGACCCATACAGGCGCGACAGGGGAGGCAGGTCCTGCGAATCCACTCCCAACACGTGCGCGGACACCGGGCCCGGCGGTGGCGGTGTCTGCACGTACCACTCTCCCGCAAGGACTTCCTGCACCGAGACACCGGTGCCCGGAACCGGGCCGGTACCTCTGACGAGATGCATCACGGCGGGACGCTGCCGGGCGGCCGACTCGAGCCACCCCGGCAGGTCGCCCGGATCGCCCTGCACCACCAGAAGGGTGGCGGACTCAGCGGCTCGTCGCACCGAGGCTTCCGGGACTCCGGCTTCCGGATTGAGACCCGATCGGACCCAGGCTCCGTCGGCGACGCGCAGGTAGACGCGGGCTCCACCGGGGACCGAACGGTCGAGAAC
>JBDHBK010000151.1:0-5491 GCA_039592635.1 Gemmatimonadota bacterium | reverse complement strand
TTCGGCCACGAAGACAACCACGGATTCGCGGACCTGTGGATCAGCTTCCAGGAAGGCGGCGGCTGGACGGAACCGCTCAACCTTGGCGAACGGATCAACTCCGTGGCCGGGATCTGCCCCATCGTCTCCCCGGACGGGTCGGTGCTGTTCTTCAACAGCGGCGGAGACAACTACTGGGTGGATGCGGGGGTGATCGAGGAACTGCGGGCGGCCCCGAGGTAGGACCGCCCGCGAACCGAATTCAGGGGATCTCGGTCAGACTCTCCAGCGTGATCGTCACGTTCTCCACCTCGCCGGACTCGAGCGTCAGGTCGATGGGGATGGTCGGCGTGGTCGTGATCGTCCAACCGGTCGGGGGAATCAGGGTCAACTGGTAGTCATCCGGCACCACGTACAGGAACGAAGCCGTCCCGTCCGCTTCCAGCGCCAGGTCCTCTCCGCTCAATGAGGCCGTGAAGACCTCGAAAGTGAGCGGATCGGGCAGCGTCACCCCGGTCGCCAGCTCGACCGCCACGTTCACGGTGCCCGAGAACGTGATCTCGACCCCGTGGATCGTCGGGTCCATGACCCACTGGCCGGAGCCGCCGGCCAGCTTGCCGAAACTCTCCTCCACGTCGAAGTCGATGAGGACGATCGTCTGATCGCTGTCCACCGAGATCGCTCCCTGGAAGATCACCTTGATCCCCGTCTGCGAGAGGCTGGGCATCTGGAGGTCGCCGGTGAGCGTTCCTTCGCACTCCGTTGCGAATGCTGCAGTCGAGGCATACACCTCGTTTGACCCGCCGTCCGTTTCGACACCGATGCAGGCCTCGGAGACCACGAGGCGGAGCTGTGCGTAGTTGCCCTGGGGAAGGACGTACCCATCCACGAGCGTGACGAATTCGTTCGTCAGCAGCGTCAGGTCTCCGGTCCACGGTGTGTCCATCAGGACTCGAGGGCCCCCTGAACCGCCTATGATCTCGATCCGCTCGATCGTGACCACCGCCTGGGCGACATCGCCGGGGGCGTCCGTCAGCAGAATCGACATGCTGCTCGGCCCATCGGGATCGCCCGAATCGCAGGCCCCAAGCAGCAATACGGCCGTCAATGCAAGTAGAGTCCGTCGCACTTTCCAGCTCCAGTCAGAGTGTCGTCTCACCCGCCCTCGTGCGGGCTCGAGCACGTTCTACAGTGCAAGACTCATTCCGATAGGCGCCACAACGCAAGTGCTTCCAAATGCTTGGTTTCAGGCCGACACGCAGCCAGGCCGCTGTTTCGTGAAGGCCACACATCCGGGCGATACGCTACAGTTTGCCGACCTGACGGGCTCACTGCTTGATCAGTTTGAAGCTGCCGGACTCAACCGGACCGCACTCTGTTTCCTGCTCTGCCGTCCAGTCGGGCCCCCGCACCTCGACGAACGTCGCGTCCAGTGTGTCCGCCGTGAACACCCCGTCGAATTCGCCGTCCGACGCACAGAAGCTGTTGGTGGTCGTGACCGTGAACGTTCCGTCCTTCACGACGTGCCCGGTCTCCGTGCCGGAGATGTTCCAGGAGGTATTGTCGGGCGGGGGGATGCTGGCGGTTCCTGAGAGTGCATTTCCATTCTGCGCGATGATCATGGTGATCGTGACCGCAGCGGACTCGTCCGAACCGCCCTGGCCCACCCACGTGCCTGTGTGCTGCGTGGATACGCTCCCGCCGTTGATCGAGAACAGGAAGTCGTACTCGTCGCCCGGCTCGACGTCGGTCAGGACCAGCGTGCCACCTCCGCCGTCGCGCGAGAAATCGACGCTCTGGTCGCCGACCTGGAAGTCGCGCAGAGTGAAGTTCCCGTTGGCATCCGTCTGCGTCGACTTGGACCCGATCGAGACGCTGACGCCCTCGTTTGCGGCCAGGGCGAAGTCCCCGGGCACGACCTGGGCCTGGAACTCGACCACCGTACCCTGGAGGACGGTGCCGGTCTGCTCCTCGTCGGGGCCGTTGTCGTCACCTCCGCAGCCCGACATGAGGAGGACAGCCAGCGAAAGCGCTGCGGCACGGCCGGGAATCCGGAAGAAGCGGTAGGTATCCATGGCAGGCGAGGCTCCGTGTTTGATGTTCGCACCAATTCGTGCGACACACAGCACCTGCGGAGGGGGTACGCAAAGGGCTACTGCGGCTGAATCAAACTACTCGGCGGCAGACCCCCCGACCAGCTTGATCGCGCTTGATCGCGGGCTACTCCAGGCCGACCCTCGCGAGCAGCTCGGGATACCGCGGATCGGCCTTCAGCGGGTCGGCCGAGTGGTCGGTGCGGAGGGTGCCGATACTGCCGGGATCTTCCTCCACGGCCAGGTAGAGGTACTCGTAGGCTGTGTCCAGGTCTCCCAGCTCACCGTAGACGATCGCGATCTCCTTGATCAGCGAGGCCTCGGCAGGAACGTCTTCGAGCACGGCCAAAGCCGAGTCCCGCTCGCCGACCAGCGCCCAGGCCCAGGCAAGGCCGGTCTTGCTCTGCGGATCCGACGGATCCAGTTCCACCGACTTGCGGAAGGCCTCGATCGCCTCGTCGTGGTAGCCCTGCATAGCATGGCCGTATCCGAGGTTGTAGTAAGCATAGGCGTTGTTCGGCGCCATCTCGATCAGCTTGATTGACTCGGTCACCGTCCCCTCCCAGTCTCCCGCCCACCACATGGCGTCCCCGAGGGAGGCGCGCGACTGGATCGACAGCGGATCCAGCTCCACGGCCCGCCGGGCCTGCTGTACGCTCTCGTCGTGCCGATCCAGCTGGAGCAGCAGTCGCGCGTACCTGCGATGCTCTTCCGATGAACCGGGATTCAGTTCCAGGGCCCGCAGCGACTCCTCTTCGGCCTCCTCGTAGCGAAGCTGGTCGGTAAGGTAGAGGGACCGCGCCGAGTGCGCGCTCGCCAGGTCCGGCTCCAGCTCCAGAGCGCGGCTGATGGCCTCGTCCGCCAGGCTAGTCCCCTCGGCTACGGGAATGTGCCCGTCAGCTTTCAGACTCAGGTAGAGAGATCCGAGAGCCGCCCAGGCCCGGGCATAGCCGGGATCGAGCTCGACGGCCTGCTCCAGCAGATCGCGGGCCTGCATCTCCTGCGTCACGCCTGCCGCGGAGAGGATCAGGTACCGGGCTCTCGAATAGAGCTCGAGGGCCTCGGTGTTCTCGGTGGGCCGGGCGTCGATCCGCGCAGCCACCGCCGGTGACAGCGTGGTCTTGAGGGCGCCCGCGATCTTCTTTGCGAGGTCGGACTGAATAGCGAATACATTGGCAGCCGTGAGCTCTTCGTCGTACGTCTCGGCCCACAGGTGCTTGTCGGTGGCCGCCTCGATGAGCTGGACGTTGATGCGCACGCGGTCTCCCGACCGTTGGATCCCTCCCTCGAGGATCGTGGCCACGCCGAGCTCATTCGCGATCTCGGGAATGGACTTCGTGGTGCCCGCGTACTGCATCACGGACGTCCGGGAGATCACCGTGAGCGAGTCGATCTTCGAGAGCTGCGTGAGTACGTCGTCATGCATCCCCTCGGAGAAGTACTCGTCGGCCTCGTCGGCGCTGCGAGTGGCGAACGGGAGAACGGCGACCGAGCGGAGGTCTGGAGCGGAGGCAGCGTCGGCTCCCGCGGCCGAACCGCCTGCGCCGCTCTCGCCGCGGCTCGCGCCCGGGCCAAGGAACATCCACCCGGTAACGAGGATCCCCCACAGTGCCATGGCTGCGAGGCCCCCCGTGAGGGCGTTGCGCCACGTGAACAGCCCGCGGCTCCCGCTCGCGTCACCCCGCACTCCGGCGGCACTGGACGCGGCCTCGGCACGACTGCCGAAGCCATGCAGATATGAGGTCACGCCCACGATCGGGAGGCCAATGATCAGGAGGACGAGCGCAAAGCTGAACACCCACGGCGGGAGACCTGCGTTCTGCGCCAGGACGTCCACGACCTGCAGCACGACCCAGGACCCGGCTCCGTACAGGCCGAGCGCCTTCCACAGGGTGCTCTTGTGACCCGAGCCGCTCATCCAGCCCGCTCCTTCACGACGCGCGTCTCGCCGCTGGCTGCCATGCTACTCGGCCCCCGCCCGGGCCAGGGCCCGCTGAAACCGAGGGTCGGACTTGATGGGATCCGCCGTCGGATCGGGTGCGAACTGCCGCATGACCTGGGGCGCCTCGTCTACCAGGCGATCAACATACTCGAAGGCCTTGTCCAGATCGCCCAGCGCACCGTACACGATCGCGAATTCCTTCAGGTTCGTCCCTTCTTCCGGCACCCCAGTCAGGGCCGCCACAGCCGAGTCTCTCTGGCCGGCCCGCGCCCAGCCCCAGGCCAGCGCCGTCGCGTATTCGGGCTCCGCAGGCTCGAGGTCGTGCGCCGTCCGGAAGGCCTCAACAGCCTCGGCATCCCTGTCCATCATGGCATATGCGTAGCCCGCGTTGTAGTGGGCGACCGCTGCCTTCGGCTCCATATCGATCACTCGCTGGGCCTCCGCCAGTGACTCCTCGTAGCCGCCGACGTAGAACAGCCGGTCGGCCAGGGCCAGTCTCCAGCGTACGTCCATGGGATCGAGCGCCACGGCCCGCCGTGTCTGCTCTACGGCCTCATCCTCGCGCCC
Source organism: Gemmatimonadota bacterium (assembly GCA_039592635.1). Classification (GTDB taxonomy): domain Bacteria; phylum Gemmatimonadota; class Gemmatimonadetes; order Palauibacterales; family Palauibacteraceae; genus Benthicola. The sequence continues at coordinate 910 of JBDHBK010000151.1, read as the reverse complement.
AAGCTGGTTCAGCAAGTTGCCGTAGCGAACGTGCATGACCGCCGAGCTCGGCTTCAGCTCCAGAGCCCGCAGCAGGGCCTGCGCCGCCTCCGCCGGCAGCCCCTTGTCGATCCACAACAGAAGACCGCGCCTCGAGTGTGCCTCGGCCAGGTCCGGATCCAGGGCCAGCGCCCGCTCCACGGCATCCCAGGACTTCTGCATTGCCTCGTCCAGGGGGTAGATCCCACGCGGGCCCAGGTTCTGATATACATCCGCGACGCCCACCCAGGCGGCCGCGTAGTTGGAATCTGCCGCGAGGGCCTCCTCGTAGAAGTCGAGTGCCTCCAGCATGCCTTCGGTAGAGTTCCCGCGAATGCCCCAGTACACGTACTGGCCCCGGGAGTAGAGGTCGTACGCCTCCAGGCTCTCCGTGGGCTTGGCGTCGATTCGAGCCTCGGTCTCGGGCGTGAGCGTGGCCTTCAAGGCCCGGGCGATCTTCTTGGCGAGGTCACTCTGGATCGCGAAGACATTGGCTGCCGTCATTTCCTCGTCATACGTCTCGGCCCACAGGTGCTTGTCCGACGAGGCCTCGATGAGCTGCACGTTGACCCGCACTCGGTCTCCCGACCGCTGGATGCCGCCCTCGAGGATCGTCGCCACCCCGAGTTCCACCGCAATCTCGGGGATCGGCTTGGTGGTCGCCGCGTACTGCATCACCGAAGTGCGGGAGATGACCTTCAGCGAGTCGATCTTCGAGAGCTGCGTGAGCACGTCGTCGTGCATCCCGTCCGCGAAGATCACCGCGTCCTCGTCCCCTTCCCTCGCCCGGGTCGTGAAGGGGAGGACGGCCACTGAACGGAGGTCCGGGGCCGCTGCCGCAGCGCCTCCGTCTGCGCCAGCGGCGCGATCAGCGCCGCGAGTCGCTCCCGGT
>JBDHBK010000150.1:0-5504 GCA_039592635.1 Gemmatimonadota bacterium | reverse complement strand
GACTGCGCCTTGATTCCCAGGAACCCGGGCGCCGTCCGGTAGCCATGCTCATAGGAATTCTCGGTCATGTACCCCTGCCGGAGGCTCAGCTCCGGATCGGGGACCACTTCGATCCCGAGCGCCTGGCCGATCGCGATCCTCTCCTGGTCTACTGCCTCGATGAGGCGGCCGACTCCCGGCGTGACGCCCTCTTCGTAGAACAGGAAGTCCCCGCCGGTACGCTCGAGGAGCGCCGCGTTGAGCAGGGTCACGACCGGGTGGATGACCGGGTTGGCATTCTGGAGCGTCGTCTGGAGGACGTTCCGCGCCGGCTCGAGCCCCGGATACACGTCTCTGAGTAGCCCCAACGTACGCTCCGTGTGGCGCCCCGGGAGCGTCGCCAAGAAGAAGCCGCCCGTGAGTTTGAGAAACACGCGGATGTGGCCCGGCTTGGTGAGCCTCACCGCATAAGGGAGGGTAGACGTCTCGGAGACCAGGATCTCGTCAGACCCCACCGCCAGCCCTGCCTCATCCTTGAACGCCAGGGCCCCGCCCGTGGAGCCGGGACACACCACGACCTCCTGTCCCACTTCCAGGTACGGGGCGCACATCGCCGCCAGCGGCCGGGTCGCGAACGCGGGTCCTACCAGGAACACGATATCGGCTCCGCTCATCACGGTCTCAACGTCGTGGCCGGCGTAGGCGACAGGCGCCGAGCCCTCCAGGTCGCCTTCCGCGTCGATACGTCCCGTCTCGGAGATGTGGCACACGTTGTCCGGGAATTGCTCGACGTCGAACAGGAACACGTCGTGCCCGTGTGCGGACCAATCGAAGGCGACCGCCGTGCCACCAGCGCCTGATCCGAAGACCGCGATCTTCATCTACCCACTCCTGATGTGTTCATCGGTGACCTGAGAGTCCCTCTGGTCAATCTCGCTTCTCGGGGCGCGCGAGGCGACATTGGTTGCACGGAGGTGCCCACCATGGACGAGTCGTCGTCGAAGGACCCGATCGAAGAGCGGCTGGCCGCGCTCGAATCCGCGGTCGAAGAGATCCGGGACACGCTGGCGCGCGGCGCTCGGCAACAGCATCAATTGCAGCGACAGCAACGACCGTCGGTGCCGCGCCCGCGGACTGCACCTCCACCCGGGATGCCCACGGCACCCGCCCGCAAGCCAGCGTTCGACAACCTGAGATCAGCGTTGCCGGGCCGACCGAAGGATCTCGAGAGCTGGCTCGGCCAGAACGCACTCCTGGTGGTCGGCGTCCTGGCGCTCGTCGCCGCCATCGGCTTCACGCTGAAGTACGCATTCGACCAGGGGTGGGTCTCCCCCGCTGCCCGTGTGGGAGCCGGCCTGGTGGCCGCGGTGCTGGTCGCGGCGTACGGAGAGAGACTCATCCGGCGCGGACTCCGCCGGTTCGGGGCCGCCCTCCAGGGAGCAGGTGCGGCGATCGGGTACCTGTCCGCATGGGCCGCGGCAGGCCCGTTCCAGTTCGTGCCTTCCTGGATGGGGATCGCGGCGCTCTCAATCATCTCTGGTCTCGTCCTCCTGGCCGCGCTTCGAAGCTCCGAGGAATTCCTGGCGGGTCTGGCGGCCGCGGGCGCGTACCTGGCGCCCGTGCTGCTCGGGGACCCGGAGGCGACCGTCAACATGCTCCTCGGCTACTCGGTCGTGGCATCGGCCGCGGTCGGTGCCGTGGCGGTGCTTCGGCGCTGGCGAGTGGCCTTCACCGTGGTAATCCTCGGCTACTTCCTGATGGGCGTCCTCGCCGCAGACGCCGACGCCGACTTGCACTCGCTGTACGTCGCGATCGGCGGCGGAGCCCTTCTCGCGGGAGCCCTGTGGCGCAACTGGTCTCTCGAGGGGCTGCTGGCCTGGCTTCTCGCGTGGGGCTCGGCCCTCGTCGGTTCTGCGCTCCTCGAAGGCTGGGTGCTCGTGGTGGCCCCGGCGGCCCTCGTGTGGCCGGTATGGCGACGGGCGATGCGTGTTGCGCCCGAAACCGGTGCCCGCCTGCACGTCGACGAGAGCTGGGGACTGGTCGCCACCACGATGTTCTACGCGACGGCCGTCGCGTGGGCAGTCGTCGCGACGGAGACACTTCCGCCACCGGCCGACGCCTATCCCCTGCTGGCCGGGGTCGCGATCGCCCTTTTCTTCCTCGTGCCCGGGTTGCTGCGCCCGAACACCGCCATGCACCTCGCGGGACTCGCCGTCGTGGCCACCGGCATTGCCGCCCAGTGGCAGTGGCTCGGAGCGTCAGCGGCGCTCTCTCTGCTTGCCCTCATCGCCGCCTTGACGACGCGCTCCGGCCCCCTGGCCGAGAACCGGTGGAGTGCCACGGCCCTGGTCGCTGTCGGCGCCTACGCCCTGTTCGGAGCCAACGCCGAGGTCAGACCGGAAAACGACCCCGCGCTCGTCGGCCACTGGGCGCAGGCGCTGTACCTGAACCTGGCCTCGATCGTTGCGATCGCCGGGCCGCTCTGGCGCAAGACCGACGAGCGGTGGGAGGCACCCGGGGGATTCAAGCTTCGCACGACCACCTGGCTCCTCGCGGCGGTCGTAGCGATCTCCGGGGGGACCATCGAGATCCCCGCGTTCGTGCTCCAGCAAGGCGGGACCGAGTTCGCGGCCGGCCTCGCGGTGAGCGCCTACTGGCTGACCCTCGCCGGCGGCCTGCTGGCGTACGGATTCTGGAAGGACCAGAAGGCCGTGCGGCTCACGGGTCTCGCGGTCGCCGGGCTGGCCATCGGGAAGGTGCTATTCGTGGACCTGGCGGAGTTGAGGGCCCTGTACCGCGTGGGGTCGCTTGCCCTTCTGGCGGTCATCGCGTTGCTCGGCGCGCGGGCCTACTACCGCAAGGATTCCCGGTCGAACGGGCGGACCGCCGACCCGGATCACTGAGCCGGTCCGGCGGTCCTCGGCCTCTGTGGATTGGGAGGAAGTCGCATTTCGTGTCCCGCGCCTTCCTCCCCTCATTTGATGACTGCGCCTACATCTGGCCGAAGCCCGGCGGCGGCACCTCGTAGTTGAACATGTGGCCCACGATCTTCCAGGAGCCGTCGGGATCCTGGCGGTTGACGACGCCGTAGCGGCCGGTCGCTTCGACCGGCTCACCGCCCGTCGGTGTCATCACGACCCGGAATCCGCCCCACGAGACGACGTGCTTGCCGTCCGTCACGTAGCCCTCTCGAATGACCTCCAGCTGCTGCGCCTCCATCCCCTCGAACTGGGCCGTGTACATCGCCTCGACGCCGGCCTTGTCCAGCTGGGGCATAAGGGGCGGCGACTGGACTCCGTCGTCAGCGAACAGGGCGGCGATGCCCGCCGCGTCACCGGCGTTGTAGGCCGCGACGTAGTCGGCCTCGATGCCGTCCATGGCGGCCTCCATGGCAGCCATGTCCACCGTCTCCATCTTCGGAGCCGCGTCTTCCTTCACCTCCGCTGTCTCCTGCTGTGCACAAGCCGCGACCAGGACCAGGGCGGCCACGCCCAGCAGGGATCCGCGATACCACTTCATGCTGCCTCCTCGCGAGGGGATCGGAGAAAGGGGGGAACGAGCCTGCAGCTATCACCAAGTACTATAACCGATTTTCAGGCCTTTGCCCTGTCCCGGGCGTGTTGCGGCACCCCGAAGCACCGAGGGGTGGCCCGCGCAGACACCGCGACCACCCCTCGAAAATGATTCATATTGTCAGACACACAGCATTTTATGGCAATAGCTTACATGTCCGATGACTCGATGTTCCAGAGGTAGTCCACGTGCTCGTTGCAGGCGTTGCTGAACGCGGAACCGAGAGCCGGTTCGTTCTCCCCGATCCACTGGATCACGTTGTCCCTCGCCTCGAGCAGCGCGTCGTGGCTGGCGCCGTCAATGGCCAGCAGTCTCCGGTACTTGTCGCCGATCAGGTGCGAGTACCAACCCCAGGCGTTGACCAGGCCGGCTTCGACCTGTGCGTTCCAGGCCTTGGCCATCACGTTTTCCACGATGAGGTCGGCCACGGCCTGCTGGTTCTGATCGCACACCCAGTAGACGGACATGGCAGCACCGGGGCGATCCCGCACGATATCCTCCGCCGGAGCCGAGCCGTCCACGTACGTCCACACATAGTCTTCGTGTTCGTCGCAGATCTCCCAGAACTCAGCCGCGCCCTCGGGATCCGCTTCCATCCACTCGGCGCCTGTCTCGTTCAGGGTCTGGAACAGCTGCGCCCTATCCATCGCCACCAGATACACCACGCGACTCCAGGAACCGCCCGTGTGATGCGTGAGAGAGCCCCAGGATCTGATGTCGCCCGCGTCGACGCGAGCCTGCATGATGGGAGCCCAACTCTCGAGGATCAGCTCGCTCGCCCGCGCGGTCTCGGCTGGCTCGCACGTCAGGTAGACGCCATAGACGATGGGCTGAGGGTCGTCCTCCTGGGCCGCGGCCAACGATGGAACGCTGGCGGCCAGAAGCAGCGCGGAGACGAGCGCAACGGGGAAACGTCGGTCGATCATACCTGAACCTCCTCGAAACATGAGTGGGCCGGGGTCCGGCTCGAGCCAGCCGGAGCCTCGGGCTGGGGGCGGAACGCCGCCCGCATTCCGACTCCACCGTACTCAAATCAATCTGAAATGAGAAGTGTGACAAGTGCGAACGGGGGGTATGCCAGAACCGTCATCAGTCTTTCAAAGGGTGAACCCTCCGCAGGGTCCACGCTTCCCTCCCCTCCGTGTGCGGCACTATCGTGTGTCATGACTCCTGACCCCGAGATACCGGGCGACTACGAGGTGCCCGCAGACAACGACGCTCTCCTGGCAGAGTGTCGAGTCGAGACGTTTCGCTCGGGTGGCCCCGGGGGGCAGCACCAGAACAAGACCGAGTCGGGCGTCCGCCTGACCCACGAGCCGACGGGCATCACCGTCCTGTCGCGCGAGTCGCGTAGCCAGCACCAGAACCGCCAGATAGCCCTGGCGCGCTTGAGACGGGCGCTCGCCGCGGCCATGCAGGAGGAAAAGCCGCGAAAGCCCACCAGGACGCCCGCGAGCGAAAAACGGAAACGGCTGGACGAGAAGCGTCGGCGGTCCGAAGTGAAGAAGCAGCGAAAGAAGCCGGAGCCCGACGAGTAGGCGCTCGCTGACCCGTCCTCCCCATCTGCCGACCACCGTGGTATCATCCGCCTCATGAACAGAATGATGATCCTCGCGGCCCTGCCGCTCGTGTTGATGATCGCCCTGCCGGCTGATGCCCAGGACTCGTCTCCCGGAGTGGGGGACAGCTCGTACGTGGCGGGCGAATACCGAGTATTCACGGGGGCCGGAGAGCCGTCCTCGATCGACGACATCGTGGCCGCCATGGGCGACTACTCCGTCGTGTTCGTCGGCGAAACCCACGACGACCCCACCGGACACTTGCTCGAGGTCGAGCTCCTCAAACGCGCTTACGAGACCTACGGGTCTCCCGGATCGAACGACGCCGCGCCGCGACCTGTGGCCCTGTCCCTGGAGTTCTTCCAGAGCGACACGCAGCCGGTCGTGGACGAA
>JBDHBK010000149.1:0-7076 GCA_039592635.1 Gemmatimonadota bacterium | reverse complement strand
CGCGCTCCACGTCTTCGTCCTCCTGGCAGATCCGCTCCACCTCCCCGTTCAGGCGCTCCGAGATCGCCTCACCGACGAGGAGGGCGCGAGTCTCGTACCCCAGGAAGATGGCGACGCCCGCCAGGATCAGTCCGATCACGATCGACGCAGCCGCATCGAGCGCCGGGACGTTCAGCGCCCGGGCCAGGTAGACGCCGAGGAACGCGACCACCACGCCCACGAGGGCCGCCATGTCCTCCGCCACCGGCACGAACACGCGAGGGTCCTTGCTGTCCCGGACTCGCTGCCAGAGGCTCTTTCCGCTCCCCTTCCCCTTGAGCTGCTGGAGCGCCACCCGGAGCGCAGCACCCTCGACCAGGAAGGCGATCGCCAGCACTGCGTAGTTCCAGGCCGGGTTCTTCGGCACCTCGGGGTGAGCCAGGTGAGCGATGCCCTCGTACATGCTGAACCCGCCGCCGAGCCCGAACAGGATCATGGCGACGATGAGACTCCAGAAGTACAGCTCCTGCCCGTACCCGAGGGGGTGCTGCCGGTCGGCAGGCCTGTGGCTACGGCGATTGCCGAAGAGAAGCAGTGCCTGGTTCCCGGTGTCAGCCACCGAGTGGATGCCTTCGGAGAGCATGGCGGAGCTGCCGGTAATTGCCGACGCGGTGAACTTGGCGACGGCGATGATCGCATTGGCGATCATGGCGGCGACGACGGCTTTCGTGCTTCCGCTAGCCATGCTGAGTCCCTCTAGTCGATCAGGCCCACCCGTGGGAGCAGGTCCTGGAAGCGTGGGTCGGCGCGGATCGGGTCGTAGGCTGGATCGCCCAGTTCGATAATGAACGGCGATCCGCCGTCGACGGCTGTCTCCAGCAATCGGAGCGCCTCGTCCGCCTCGCCGAGTGCCACGTGAACAAGGGCAAGGCGCGTCGGATCGGAGCCCTCGACCGAGGCCATGAGGCTCCTGGCCTCCGCCTCGTCGCCCGCTCGGGCCAGCACGGACGCCAGGACCTGTGTGTAGTTGGCGTCGCCCGGCGATATCTCCAGCGCCGTCCGTCCCGCCTCGACGGCCTCCTGGTGCTGGCCGTTCAACGAGTAGGCCAGCGAGAGCAGGATCCACGTGTAGGAGAAATCAGGATATCGGTCCAGGGCTCTCCGGTATTGGGCGATCGCAGCGCCGTAGCGGCGCGCAAAGTACTCACCAAGGCCCACGTTCGCGCCGATGATGCGCGACAGGGGATCGAGCGCCAGGGCACGGCGCATCTCGATCCGCGACTCGTCGAACCGGCCGACCTCCCACAACATGCCCCCGTACCCTCCAGCTCCGATTCGTCAAATCGGCCCAGGTTCCGCAGAAATAGCGCCCGTGCGGTGTGCGCTTCGCCGAGCTGCGGATCGAGCGCCAGCGCCTGGTCCAAGGCGGACTCGACGACCGGCTTGATCTCCTCCAGCGTGAACTGGTCCCAGGAGTACAGGATCAGGTGCGCTTCGGCGAGTCCCGTGTAGGCCGGGGCGTAGTTGGAGTCCAGGGCGATCGCCTCCCCGAAGAGCTCTACCGCCCGGCGCCTCCGTGAGCCGGTCGTAGGCCTCCAGGCTCTCGGTCGGCGGTGGCCGGCCCTCCGCCGGCTCCCCGGCCACCAGCGTGGCCTCCAGCGCCGAGGCGATCTGCCGGGCCACGTCGCTCTGGATGGCGAAGACGTTGGCCGCCGTGAGTTCCTGGTCGTACGTCTCGGCCCACAGGTGGGCGTCGGTGTCCGCGTCGATCAGCTGCACCGTGATCCGGACCCGTTCGCCCGAACGTTGCACACTGCCCTCCAGCACCGTGGCCACGCCGAGCTCCTGCCCGATCTCCATGATGCTCGTCTCGGTGTCCCGGTACCGCATCACCGACGTGCGAGAGATGAGCTTGAGACCTTCGAGGCGTGAAAGCTCCGTGAGGATGTCGTCGTGCACACCGTCGGTGAAGTACTCGTTCTCGGGGTTGTCGCTCCGGTTGGCGAACGGAAGGACGGCAAGCGACGCCAGGTAGACGTCGGCAGGATCAGCGACCTCGGCCGCCGATTCACGAGCGGAATCGTCCTCCGCCGCGGGCCGGGGCCCAAGCGCCCACCACCCGGCCGTCGCGATGGCGATGCCTCCAAGCAGCCCGAGCACACCCGCGGGCCAGCGCTGGCCTCGCGGTTGGGCCACGATCGCATCGAGATCCGCCGGGGTCGCGGGATCGGTACGTCGCACTCCCTCGGGAGTGACCTGGAACGCCCAGGCGAGCGCCAGGGCAATCGGAAATCCGGCCAAGATCAGAAGAGTGACCGCCTGGAGAACGCCCGGCGACAGATTGAGGCCCTCGGCAACCACGTCCGCTACTTGAAGTACTACGAAGGCGCTTCCACCGTAGACTGCGGCGATGCGGAACACCCTCCGCCGCTTCAGCTCTGCAAAGAACCGTTGGTATCCCGGGTTTCGTGACATGCGGCCAAGATCGCCGCAATCAGGGCTTCACGGCAACCGCGTGCCGACGACCCGTCAGTCGGTCGTGATGGCCTCCATCCTGAAGCGCTGCAGCCGCTGAACGTCGTATTCGTCGCGCACGATGGCCCACACCGTGTCGCCCCGGAAAACCGGTGGAGGCCAGCGGGCGGCGAATCCGTCCGGGGCTGAGACTCGCCCCAGGTACTCACCCGTGGACTCGAAGACATCGAATAGCACGGGCTCGCGGAACGGGTTCACGGCGCGCCCCAGGCGCTCCTCCTCCGCTTTCTGTTCCGCCGCATCCATGTAGCGCTCTGACGGCGCGGGTATGCGGACCCAGATCCGTCCGTCATCCGCAGGGTAGAACTGGTTGTAAGCGGGTTTGACATCCGGGATCGGCGGGCCGTTCCACTTCCAGCCCGGGTAGCTCTGCTGGAAGTTGTCGGTCGCAGCCTTGCGCTCCGCAGCGGCCTCGCCTGGATCGACGGGCACGGATTCGTAGATCTTGCTGATCCTGAGCACGCCTTCCGGTCGGACGAGATCAAACGAGTAGTCCTCGTTCACACCGACGACGTAGTACCCGAACGGGCTGTACGCGTTGATCTGCCCCGGACTGAACGGAACCGAGTTGATGCTGCTGCTCCCCTCCCTCTCGGCGGAGATCTGGGCCTCTTCGTAGCCGAGGTCCGGCGTCGAGATCGTGTCCACCGTGCCGTCGGCGTAGTAGCGGGCGTGCCCGCTCTTCCACTCGAACACCGACGTCCCGAGGTTCGTGACGATGGGAGTCGCCAGGGTTCCCGACGTGTCGGCGATCATCGGGTTGCTGGTGTTGAAGCTACCGGCTATGCGAACGAAACCGTCGTAGTCGCCGTCCGCGGAATAGAGTGTGATTCGCCCGGTGCCCGGGTCCCGGATGGCGACCCGGCCATCCGGGAGAATCGCGAGGCCGGAGTCCGGCTGCTTGTACTCGCCGGGCCCCTCTCCTTCCCGCCCGATATCTCTGATCCAGGAGCCGTCCGGACCGTACACCCTGATGACGGGACCATGCGAGTCGTATACGAACATCCGGCCCGCGTCGTCCACGTCGAAGGCGCGAACCCTCCCGAACTGGTACACGTCCTCACCCTCGAGGACGCCGATGCTGACCTCGGAGATCAGTTCCCTGTCGGACTCCCAGACCTGCCCGGATACAGTTCGGACCACCACGGTGTCGCCGATCGTGTCGATCGCGGCCGTCCAACTGGGTCCTCGTTCAAGATCATCGCCAGTACTGCAAGCCGCCGCCAGGAGACAACATGCGAGCAGGGGGAAGAACGGCGTGGAATCGTGAACCTTCACTGGACCTCCGGCTCAAGCCTGTTTTCCAGGCGGAATCTGTGCAGTCGCTGAACATCGTATTCGTCGCGTACGATCGCCCAGACCGTTTCGCCTCGAAATACCGGTCGCGGATAGAGGGAGAAGCCCACTGGAGTGGAGACCCGTCCCAGGTACTCGCCGGTCGGTTCAAACACGTCGAACAGTGTCGGCTCCCGGAATGGATTCATGGGACGCTCCAGCCTCTCCTCCTCGGCCCTCTGTGCCTGGGGATCCAGATATCGCTCTGAAGGTGCCGGAACGCGCACCCACACTCGGCCGTCCTCCGCGGGGAAGAGACCGTGGTAAGCCGGCTTCACGTCCGGAATCGGGGGGCCGTTCCACTTCCAACCCGGGAACTGCCTCTTGAATCTCTCGGTCAGCTGCTCACGCTCGATCGCGGCTTCAGCGGGATCCACGGGCACGCGCTCGCTCGCACGAACCACCCGCAGTACGCCCTCGGGCCGAAGGAGATCGAACGAGTAGTCGTCGCTGATCCCCACTATGTAGTATCCGAATCGGCTGAACGCGGTCTCCTGCTTCGGCGAGTACGGCACGTAGTTGGAGCTGGAGTTGCCTTCGCGCTGACCGGAAACGACGGGGGTCTCGAAGCCAAGGTCGGGACTCTGGAGGGTATCCACCGCACCGTCGGAGTGGTACCGGGCCATGCCCCGCTTCCACTCCATGACCGGGGCCCCGAGATTCGTGATGATGTAGGTGACGAGGACGCCCGCCGTGTCCGCAACGAGTGGGTTCCCGGTGCTGAAGCTACCGGCGATTCGATAGTAGTCGTCGTACGTACCCTCGGGGGCGAACAGGAGAATCCGGCCGTTTCCCGGATCCCGGATCGCGATGCGCCCGTCCGGCATGACGGCCAGACCCGAATCCGGTTGCTTGTATTCTCCGGGGCCTTCCCCCTCCCGCCCGATGTCCCGCAGCCAGGTGCCGTCAGGAGCGTAGACCCTCAGGACCGGGACGTGTGAGTCGAAGGCATACATGCGACCCTCGTCGTCCACCGCGATCGCCAGAACCTGCCCGAACTGGTACTCGTCCTGGCCCTCGAGGACGCCGATGCCGACCTCCGAAACGAGAGTCTTGTCGAAGTCCCACACCTGGCCAGAGACGGTCCGCACGATCACAGTGTCGGCGACGGTGTCGGTGGTGGCCGTCCAGCTGGGAGTGTTGGAGGCGATGTCTTCCGTCTGAGTGCAGGCCATCGCTGGAAGGGTGACGAGGAGCGGGACGCACAGAGCGATTCGTCTCAGGTTCACCTGTATCTCCGGATTCGAGCCATCACGAGCACTGGGGGTGTCGCTGCTTAGACAGGGCATAGGGACACAGGGTTGGTCCAACCGCCCGCTGTCAGTTCTAGTCGCTGCCAGATTCCAGTCTCTCGTAGAGCGCGAGCGTCGCCCGGTAGGCGTTTGGCGCGATGTCGCCAGGAGTCTCGGGATACGGATCGAGCCGGAGGAGAGTCAGTTCGTATCCGGCGAGCACGACGGCGCCCGCCCCGGACTCGGGGTTGGTGTGCAGCGTGTCTTCGGCCGCATCACTGCGAGCCGGAGCGATCTCGAGAACCACTGCCCCATCACCGGCCCAGACGCATTGCGCTTGAGACGGACAGCGGGAATCCTCGGCAACCGTCAGGAAACGGACGCTTGTGTGAATTGCGTCGAGAGTGGCCTTCTCACCGACCTCGAGTGTGAAGGATTCGCCGGGCTTCGGTCCCGTCGGGTCGTCATCGCAGGCGACCAGCATCGTCGTGAACCCAAACGCCACCACACTCAATGTCGCCAGGCGATTCACTTGCTACCCCCGCTCGCGAACGATCTCCTGAAGTCGGTCTCGTGCTTCTTGTACCTGCGGCTGAAGCTCGGGGTCCGCGTCCTGCCAGAACTGGATCACTCGCGCGTAGTACGCAGCGGCCTCTTCCGCGTCGCCCGCTTCGTCACGCAGTCGGGCCAGCGCCAGGACCGCACGAGGACGATCGACCAGCGACCGGTAGTAGAGTTCGGCCTCTTCCTTGTTGCCGAGTTCAAGATGAAGATCCGCCACGTACATCGTGATGATCTCGTTGATCACCACCATGAATTGCCACCCCGTCGCTTCGCGCTGCAGCGGCACCAGGCGGGCAAGGGCGCCCTCGGGATCGCCGCCCCCCCACTGTGCCCTGGCTTCAATCATTTCGTTCAACCAACGCTGGATCCGGGCGCCTCTCATGTCGCCGGCCGCCTCCAGCGAATCAGCCTCGGCCCGCCACCTCTCGGTAACGGCCTGTACCGCGTCCACCTCTCCGCGCTCCGCGGCCACGAGCACACGAGGCAAGGCGGCCGGCTCCATGGTCAGCGTGTCGGCTTCGGTCAGCGTCAACTCGTCGCGTACGAACTCATTCGGGACAGGCACGCCGAACAGCAGGGCCCGATACGTCATGAACGGGGTGGCCATCGCCATGCGCTCGTCGGACACGTAGGCTCGGAAGTCGTCCCAGCGCCCCCGGTCCACGGCCACCATGGACCGCCCGAGCGCCAGATTGAACTCCCAATCTCCAGCCATGCCGGCCTCGAGAAGGCGTCGAGCCACTTCTTCCTTCAGTACCAGCATCGTCGGATGGCTGAGGTCAGCCGCAACCGTGGCCAGGGCGTTTCGGTCCCTGAAAGCGGTGGTGTCGATTACGGCGTAGGCCGCCTCACGGGCCTCCGCATCGCCGAACGCGATAGCAAAGGAGAGCTCGTTCGCCTGAAGCGTGGGACTTCCGCCCGAGATCTCCCGGAACGCATCGATTCTCTGCCTGGCCAACGCACTGTCGCCAAGGGCAAACGCGTTCTCGATCAAGTGGATGTGCGTAGGTCCGACGGTCGGATCGAGTTCCAGGGCACGGCCGAACGCCCGCTCAGTTTGCGCCGGCGCGTCCTCGAGTGCCTGGTAGCCGAGGTGATAGTACGTATCGCCCAGCACGTACCACGCCTCCATGTCGTCGGGATAGAGCCGCACGGCCTCGTTCAGCAACTCGAGGGTCTCGTACACCCTGCCTCGGAGAAAGGCCACGTTGGCCTCCACCAGCATCTTCTCCCGCCTGGGAAGCCGATCCGCCATGCGCTGGGCGGCAAGCCAGTGCCCGTCGGCACCCCCGTTACCACGTTCCCAGCCATACGACTTCGAGAGCCGGTAGTGCGCCATCGCAAACGTGGAGTCGATGGCGACGGCCCTCTGGTAGGCCTCAATCGCGGATACGAAATCCGAGCGGCGGTAGAAGGACTCACCCTGGCGGT
>JBDHBK010000148.1:0-8414 GCA_039592635.1 Gemmatimonadota bacterium | reverse complement strand
GCCCGACAGCGACAGCGACCAGCTCCGGCTCTGCGGCGGATACTCGACGTTCGACCACGCCCAGCCCCCGCTCGCCGTCAGCGACGGCAGGTAGGACGACTTCGCGCTCGATACTGCCGTCTCGCTCGCCGCCGCCGTCGCCCGCGCACTCACCAGGCTCGGGGCCCCCGCCATCGCCATCGACAGGATCTCGTTCGAGTCGAACGGCAGCCGCTCCGCCTCCAGCTCCGCCGTCTCCACCGGCGCCAGTGGCTCGGATACCCCCACCGCCTCGGCCAGCGCGTAGCTGCTGTTCCGGGCCGAGTTCTCCGCGTTCAGCAACGCCACCTTCGCGTTGTTCAGGTCCACCTGCGAGCGCAGCACGTCCGACCGCGTCGCCCGGCCCAGCTCCAGCTGCTGCTCCACGAACGACAGCTGGTCCTCCTGCCGGCGCACCCGGTCCTGCTCCACCTGCACCAGCTCACGGTTCGCCACCGCGTTGTAGTAGGAGATCTTCACGCCCTCCGACGTCGTGAACTCCGCCTCACGGTAGCGGGCTTCACTCGCCTCCACTCCCAGCCGCGCTCCCTTCAAGTCCGAAAAACGCCGGAAGCCCCGGAACAGGTCCACGCTCCCCCTCAGCTGCGCGCTGTACGAGGTCGTCGTGATCGCCTGGCCCGTCGGGTCCAGCTGCGCTCTGGTCGCGTCCGAGTACCCGTAACTCAGGCTCAGGCTCGGCAAAAACGACCCCCATACCGACGAGGCCGACTGCTCCAGCGAAGGGTTGTTTCGCTCCGCCAGACCCAGCGCCTCCTCCAGCGTCACCTGCCGCACCGCCTCCTGTGCCTGCACTCCCGGTACCACCAGGAATACAGGAAGTACCGCCAACACCACCCGCATGGAGTTTCGCATCGAGGGCCTCTTTATGGTTCTATCACCCATCTGTGTATGCATCATCTCGACTCGTGTTAGACTCTACCCCGGCGCACTCGAATCCGTGCGGAACGCTCGACGGACTGACTTCGGGAAATGGCCACGGCTGGATCGTCTGTTCCGGAAGCCCCGTCGCACGGTCAGTCGGAGTCTTCCCGCTCCTGCTCCTGTTCCTCGAGAAGAGCGCGGTATCTCTCCACCTGGTCGGGGGATAGCACGGACTCAATTCGAGATCTCGCAGAGTCCACCACCGCGTCCCACTCCGGCCGCACCCGGTCGAATACCGCCGACATCTGCTCACGCGTCTCAACGAGAATCGGGTCGATCAGAGCCTGCTGCTCGGGCGTGATGCCCAGATCGTTCGCGAAGCGCTCGATCGTGCTTCTTCCCCGGCGCGTTTCGCCGGAGTCCTCCCCGGCACTGCGGTGCAGGGCGTAGCGCTCGCCGGCCAAACCAACAGCCAGGCCGGCGGCGAACATGAGTATCAGAAGTACGGCCGCTCGCCCACGGCTGGCCCTGATCATGGGAGCTCGTTCTCGTACAAGACGTTCATGACGGCATCCAGGTCGGGCACGCTATCCGGACCAAAGGCTGACGGCAGCGTCTCACTCGGGCGGACCAACTCCTCCACGGCGGGCGCGGAGGCGATCGTGTCCGAGAGCTCGGCGCTTCCGGCCTGCCGAAGGGCCAGTCCGGCAAAAACGAGCGTAACGGCTGCCGCGATCGGGCTCAGAATCGTGGCCCACTCGGCCACGGCATCGAACCAGCTGTCCCGGCGTGCCGACAGCAGTGGAAGTGCCTCATCGAGAATCGCTCGCTTCATACGGCGCCCGGTCAGCTCGTCCGGGCGCAGCGCGCGCAACCAGATCGGCCACCTATCGTTGTTCATCTCTACTCCATTGATTCGTTATCGCCGTCGACCGTGCCCGCTACCGGGCCGAGCAACTTCCGCAGCGCACGTCTCGCGTGGTGCACGTGCGCCCTCGAGGTTCCGACGGCGATTCCGAGGATCTCACCGATCTCCTGATGACTGTAGCCCTCCAGGTCGTACAGCGTGATCGCCAGTCGCTGCATCTCCGGCAGCGCACCCAGGGCGATCATCACCCTTTCCCTCGTCAACTCGTCCCGGAGGTCCCTCTCCGGATCACGGCCGCCCGCCGCAGACACCGGAATCTCTTCGTGACTCCTGAGGGCCTCACGACGCCTGAGGTTCAGACAGGTGGATCGAAGCACCCTGTAGAACCAAGGTCCGAACGGACTGCCCGGCTTCAACTGATCGATCCGTTCGAGGGCCCTGATGAAGGCGCTCTGTACGGCATCCTCGGCGTCGTGTGCGTTGCGCAGCACCGACAGCGCCGTCGCGTACGCCGATTCCAGGTACCGGTCGACCAGTGTGCCGAAGGCGCCCTCATCGCCCTGCTGCACGGCCCGCACAAGGACCTGCTCTTCCGCCAGGCTTTCGGGTGATCTCACGCCACCCCGAGTCCGGACGGTCTCCGACCCACCCATGGCGGTCGGTGTCGAGCGTATCTCTGTCGCCCTCGCAACACTGTTAACACATCTCCCTGGCCAGGCGTTGCACGCTATTCCGGCCGGATGCTAGATGCAGTGCACCGGCATCGGCAAGCTCCACGGTTGCCGCCCTGACTCCGGCCAGCGGCCCGATCGAGGCCGGTGCGACCGGCCGGTGACCAGGATTGCTTGCTCCGACCCCAACAGAAGCGGGAGCAACGTGACGGAAGGACAGGATAGCCGCCACCTGGATCTGGCAGCACGGACGCTGGTGGAGGAGCGCGTTCGCTCGCTGCGTCGCCAGGTGAACCGGGAGCTCGATCCCGACGACCTGGTCCTCAGGCCCACCGCCCCGGCAGCCAGACGTCATCTTTTCGAGGAAGCCTGCGAGTTGTACTGGAACGAGCTCAACTGGGAGCAGCTCACCCACGAGGAGCTCGTTGGCGAGGGCGAACTCACGGAAATGGTATTCCCTGGTCTGCTCGCCCTGGTGGACGCCTGGCTCCCGCGATCCGACAACGGTGAGCCCGACAGGGACCGGGAGCGTCGCGACGTAGCCCACGATTTTCTCCTGTGGCTTGCGTCCCGCCTCGTCGAGCTTCGGGTACAGCGCCCGGAGGATGGCACGGATCGGGCGACGAGACGGCGTGAGATCCAGGTGACCGACGACCTGATCGACCTGGTCACCTACAGGCTGTACTGCATTTCCGACGGCGAGATGGAAAAACTGGCCAACTGACTCCGGCGGACCCTGCCACGCGCCCATCCGGGCGCTCTCGTGATGGTCGTCGACCCGTCGCGAGGTCCAGCCGGCCCAGAAACGGAAGGTACCACCTTGAGATCCATCGTATGCATCAAGCGAGTCCCCGATTCGGAAGCGAGACTCCGGGTTGCGGCGGACGGACTGGCTATCGAGTCGTCCGGCGTGAAGTTCAGCATGAACCCTTACGACGAGTTCGCCCTCGAAGAGGCGTTGCGGCTCAAGGAGCAGTTCGGCGAGGGAAGCGTCACGGCGATAACGGTGGGTCCGGACGATTCCCGTGAAACGCTCCGATCAGCGCTCGCGATGGGAGCGGATGAGGGTGTGCTTCTGAGATCCGCTGGCTCGTACGACGGACTGGCGATTGCGCGCGCTCTGGCCGACGAAATCACGACCCGGGAGTACGACCTCGTCTTGTTCGGGAAGCAGGCGATTGACGACGACGGCATGCAGGTCCCGGCCATGGTGGCTCAGTTGTTGAGCCTGCCATGTGCGACGGTGGTGGTGGATCTGCAGATCGAAGGAGGAATCGCTACCGCGAAGAGGGAAATCGAGGGTGGCCATGAAATCGTCGAGTTCGACCTTCCCGGAGTCGTAGCAGCCCAGAAGGGCCTGAACGAGCCGCGGTATCCGAGCCTGAAGGGAATCATGGCCGCGAAGAGGAAGCCGCTGGACGAGAAGGACATCGTGCTGGTCGAGCCCAAGATCGAGTTGCTCACCCTGACCCCGCCACCCGCGCGTCCCGAGCCCCAGATCGTGGGAGAAGGAGCGGATGCAGTCCCGGAGCTGGTGCGGCGACTTCGAGAGGAAGCGAAGGTGCTCTGATGGCTGATATTCTGGCGTTCGCTGAGACTCGTGGCGGGGCCCTCAGGCCGGTGGCTGGAGAGGTCGTGGCCACGGCGCGCAAGTTGGCCGATCAGATGGGTGGGCAGGTGGTGGCCGTCGTCGTGGGCGGCCCGGGTTCTGCCGAGGCGGCGTCGGGCCTGTCGCGCTTCGGAGCGGACCGGATCCTGGTGTGCGAGGCCGAGTCATTGAGCCTGTACCAGCCTGATGCGGCGGTCGAACTTCTGGCTTCGGTCACGGAGAGCGTGGCTCCCGGCGCGATCCTGTTTCCTGCGTCGGCACAGGGGAAGGACCTGGCGGCTCGAGTGGCCGCCCGCCTCGACGTGGCGCTGGGTTCGGAGGCGACGGAGATCGTCCTGGAGGATGGAAATCCCGTCATCAGCCGACCCATGTACGGCGGGAAGGCCTACGGGCGGTTCAGGTTCCTCGATTCCCCGGCGCTCATCAGCATCCGTCCCAACGTCTTTCCGGCAACGGTTGACCCACGTGAGGCGGTGGTCGAGAGCCTGGCACCGGTCGATGTCAGTCCACGCACCCGAGTCGTGGCGGTGGAGGCTGCGGAGCGGGCCGCGCTGGACGTTCGCGAGGCGCCCGTAGTGGTGGCCGGTGGGCGCGGGCTCCAGGATGCCGGCAACTGGCAGCTGCTCGAGGACCTGGTCGACGCCCTTGGCGACGAAGCCACCCTGGGTGCGAGCCGGGCGGTGGTGGATGCCGGCTGGCGCCCCCACTCGGAGCAGGTGGGACAGACCGGCAAGGTCGTGTCTCCGAACCTCTATTTTGCCGTCGGCATCAGCGGAGCGATCCAGCACCTGGCCGGAATGCGAACGGCAGGGGTCATCGTGGCCGTCAACAAGGATGCTGAGGCACCCATCTTCGGGGTCGCGAACTACGGGGTGGTCGGGGACCTGTTCGAAGTCCTCCCCAGGCTGACCGAGGAGATTCGGGCTGCCAGGAGATCGGGTGGCTAGCATGGACTCGAAGAGTGCGGTTGGGGCCTCCGGATCCCTGCGGATGCCGTCGCACGCTTTTCTCATCGCTGCCTTCCTTCCGGCGGTGGCCGCGGTGGCGCGGTTGGCCGTGCACAGCGAGGTCGGCACATGGGCTCTCCTGATCTGGCTGCTGGGTCTGGCGCCGGTCTTCCTCCTTACGCGCTATATGGGCTGGAAGGGGGCTCTGCTGGGGCTCGCCTGGACATCCGCCATGGTGGTCATGTCCGAGTTGTTCGCGGCGCTGATCAGCGGTCGACCTCCCGGGTGGTCGCTGGTGGGGGTCGTGGTGGCGGTTACGGCCTCGGCGGCGCTTGGAGCCGGACTCGAGCGCCAGTGGTGGGCGGAGCGGGCGGTGGAGACGCCAGAGCAGAAGGAGGTAGCAGGGCCTTGCGAGGATGATCTACCCAGGGGCGAGGTCCTGCACTACTTCCTCCAGAAGCTGTTCGAGGCAGCTCGCAGAAGACCTCCACTTTCGCTCGTGTTACTGGAGGTCGATCGGTATGACGAGTACGCGTCGTTGTACGGGGAAGCGAAGGCCTGCAAAGCGGTCGATGTCGCGATCGAGGCGCTCAAATCACAGACGCGCGCCTCGAACATGTACGGCCGGTTGGATGATCGACGCCTGGTGGTGTTCCTGAGCGGAGAGACGCTTTCGGCCGCGTACGGTTTCTCGGTTCGTGTGGTCGAGGAGATCGCGACGCTGCCGGCTCCCTGGTCGGGTCGCATCACGTTGAGCGCCGGGATCGCTGGATACGATACATCGATGCCGAGCGCCGATGCCTTGCTCGCGCGGGCCCGGCAGGCGCTGGACACGGCCCGGCGAATGGGTGGAGAGAGAATCGTCGTCGCGGACGGAGGGACGGGCGAGACGCTGGTTACATCAGGAATGACGGTGGTAGGCCCGGACGGCCAGGTGCGAGAGATCCGCGGCTCCGTCTGAAGTCCTGCGGCTTGCCGATCAGTCTTCCAACGAGACGTCACCGGCTTCCAGACGATGGCGCACGCAGGATGCGAACCGCCTCAGCAGGATCTCTGCGGCGCCGCTGAGTACTCGACTCAAGATGGGGCCGTCCAGCCGTCCTTTCAGGCGTACGCCCAGACGGACGTCGACGCTGGTGCTGGAGTCGCTCCTCCCGGACAGCCGGCTCCGCATTCGCAGATCCGCTTCCCCGTCGCCACTGACCTCCTTCGCCGTGGCGGCCATGAGCACGGAGTGGTTCGTCGTATCCAGCTCCCGGAAGCCGGCCTCTCCGGCGAACGTCGTGCCGAGGGGACCCAGCTTCAGGTCTACCTCGCCGACGAACACACCGTCCACGATGTCGAGAAGATGCGCGCCAGGCATACAGCCGGCGATCGCGTGAGGGTCCGTCAGGAAATCCCACACGTCCTCGACGGGTCTCCGAACCTCAAAAGCTCGATGCAGACTGATGGACATGCCGCCTCCTGGCGATTCGGTCTCCACGACCGGACGGGCGCCAACCTGGCCCGAGCCGCGGACGGCCGTCAAGGTGACGTCCCACGGATCGACTCCACTCCATAGATTACTGCCATGAGCATTCCCGAGATTCGGGCCGCGGTCCTCGACTGGACAGGACAGAAGCAGTCGTGGGGTGAAGCGATGCTGATCAGCGTCAAGCGCTCCGCTCCCCGATCGCCAGGGGCCCGCTATGCGGTGGGAGAAGACGGCTCCTTTGCCGGCACCATCTCCGCCGGCTGTGTCGAGGCGGACATTCGGGAGCACATTCTCTCCCTTCTCTCCGGGTCCGATGCGGCCGATCCCAGGGTCATTACCTATGGGATCAGTGACGAGATGGCCATGGGAGTGGGCCTGGCGTGCGGCGGGGAGATCGAGGTCCTGATTCGCCGTCACGAGGCCGGTGATCCGGTGTGGGCCGAACTGGTCGAGGGACTGGACGATGAAACCGCTCCTCAAGCGCAGACCGCCCTGGTTACCGGTCTGTCGGAAGAAGGTCTCGGGCGCCAGGTACTGGTCCGCGCCGATGGCACGATCGCCGGAAGTCTCGGCCACGAGTCACTGGATCAGGAGGTGATTGCGTACATCGATCGCCTCTTCGGGCGCGAGGGAGGGGAAGCCCTGAACCTCGCGTCGGGCCACAGGGTCTTCGTGGATCGCATCCTCCCGCCACGAAGGCTGGTGGTGGTCGGTGCGACGCCGATCGCGGTGGCGCTGGCCGAACTGGCCTCGCGGGTCGGGTACCGCGTGACGGTGGTGGATCCGCGCGAGGGGCTGGCCCGCCCCTCGTTGTTCCCCGACGCGGAACTGCTCGTCGAATGGCCGGCGGAAGCGCTGAGAGACCTGAATCTCGACGCGTGGACAGACATCGCCGTCCTTGCGCACGACGACCGCCTGGATCTCCCGGCCCTCACCGCTGCCATGGCAGGCGGGTGCCGCTACATCGGTCTGCTTGGCGGCAGGCGCACCCAGAAGGCAAGGCGGGACGCCCTCCTGGCTGCCGGGGTCTCGGCTTCCGGACTGGCCCGGATCCGGGGGCCGATCGGACTCGACATCGGCGCCGTCACTCCGCAGGAGATCGCCGTCTCCATACTGGCCGAAATGCTTGCCGTACGTCGCCTTGGAGACGACGCGCCGTGACGGGGGTTAATCCCGAGCGGACCGATTTCGATTCGGGAGTCGCGGGCCTGATTCTGGCAGCCGGCCGGTCGACCCGGATGTCTGGTGGCTCCAAGCTTCTCGCTGATTTCCGTGGCACACCGGTGATTCGGGAAGTCGTTTGCACGGCCCTGGCGGCCGACCTCGATCCCGTCGTCGTGGTTGTGAGGCAGGGTGACGCCGGAGTGCGGGCGGCGCTTGACGGCCTGCCCGTGCGCTTCGCGGTTCCGCCGCCAGCGCCCGAAGGACGCATGGTCTCGGTCATTGCGGGCGTCACGGCCCTCGAGGATCGTATCGTAACCGGCGCGATGTTGCTTCTGGGCGATGAGCCCGGCCTGGACCGGGATCGTCCGGGTCATCCGGTCTACTTGCCGGAAGCGGTGCTCCGGGAGATTCCGAAGCTCTCCCTCGATCACGGTCCGGACGCGGGAGTGTGGGATGTGATCGTTCGAGTAGGCCTTCCGCATCGTGGCGTGCCCATCGAGGCCCTGTCACCGATCGACATCGACACGCGGGATGACCTTTCGAGGGCGGTGGATCGTGGCCCCCCCGCCTGATCGCGGCGGGCCAGTCTTGCGCGACGGGCGGACAGAATGGCAATTCCCTGCGGGCGTCCGCCGCGGGACACCGGTGGACGGAGCGATGACGGCTCCAGGGGCGATACTCAGAGAACAGTAGACAGGCAGGCGACAATGGGTCGTGCGGGTCTCGCGGTCATCCTGCTTGCCGCATGGGTTGGAGCGCTCGGATGGCAGGCGAAGCGCGT
>JBDHBK010000147.1:0-5556 GCA_039592635.1 Gemmatimonadota bacterium | reverse complement strand
TATTCCGTCCCTGTCGGCAGCCCGACCGGCGAACTCGCGGAACGAGGACCGGAGGTGTTCAGGGCCCTCGTAGCACTCGAGGTGCTCGGGCTCCACGGAAGTGATCACGGCGAGGCTGGGATTCAACTCGAGAAACGAGCGGTCATACTCGTCGGCCTCTGCTATCGCCACTCCGCTGCCAATACGGGCGTTGCCGTCCCATTCCGGCACCCGTCCGCCGACCAGAACTACGGGGTCGAGCCCGCCCGCCTCGGCTACCCGCGCGGTCATCGCGGTCACGGTCGTCTTTCCGTGGGTCCCGGCGATCGCGACCAGTCGCCGATCGTTCAGGAGCGCCCCCATGGCACTGGCCCGCTTGAGGACGGGTACGCGCGCCTCCCGCGCGGCCTGGAGAACGGGGTGATCGGCGGGCGCGGCCGACGTGTGTACCACGAGTTCGACCCCTGCGGGAGTGACCATGTCGTCCGAATCCACGAATCGAATTCCGTGTGCCTCCAGGCGGCGAGCCTCAGGCGTAATCAGCAGATCGGAGCCCACTACGCTGTAGCCCTCGGCGGCCAGTATTCGAGCCAGACCGGTCATTCCGGCGCCCGCGATTCCCAGGAGATAGACGGATGCGTCCGCCGCGGGGAGGTGGCTCCGGTCGGGAGGTCGATGCTCAAGCATCGGCTCTGTCCCCCGCCCGGCCGGCCAGGCCGATGAGCTCTGCCGCGATCCTGTCCGCCGCGTCCGGGCGGCCCCTTCCACGGCTGGCCCCTGCCATCTGCGAGAGGCGGCTGGCATCGTCCAGGAGCCCGAGTACGTCGCCCCACAGGTCAGCGCCGGTCACGGAGCTCTCCTCCCGCATCAGGGCGGCACCCGCCGATACCATGGCGACTGCGTTGAACCGCTGATGATCGCCCGCCGAAGACGGCAGCGGTACGAGGATGGCCGGTACACCGGCCGCCGAAAGCTCGGCGCAGGTCATCGCACCCGACCGACATACGGCCAGTGACACGCGGTCCAACTGCCCGCCCAGTTCGGGGATGAAGGGGACGACGCGAGTCCTCGCGAGGCCGGATACTTCGCGCACACGCGCGGCGACCGAATCCTGGTTCGCCGGTCCGGCGACCCACACCAGCGTGACGTCCGCGGGCCATGCCGGGATTTGGGTCAGGCCGTCGAGCAGGAGATCGTTGACCGCACGAGCGCCCTGGCTGCCGCCAAAGACCAGGACAACCCGCCCTTCGGGCCAGTCGAACGGCTGCGAGACAGGTCCTGCCGCTACCGGATTGCCCAGCTCGAAGACCTGGGTGTCGCGACCCGGCCGAATTCGGGCGCGGGCCTCCGGGTACCCGAGGTGTATCTGGTCCACCCGGGGCGCGAGCGCCCGCGTCACCAGGCCCGGCATGGCGTTCTGCTCCTGGATTGCGGTCGTCACCCCTCGAGCCACCCCCCATGCGACAGCGGGTCCCGACGCGTACCCGCCCGTGCCCACGACCAGTTGCGGTCGGAGCTCGGAGAATACCCTGCTCAGCCCACCCAGCACGGCCGGAGCACTGGTCAGCAAACGCCAGTTGCGCAGCGGCTTCGATCGGTATAGCGGCTCGAGCGGCAGCAACCGATAGGGCCAGCCGGAATCCGGTAGCACATCCGCCTCGATTCCACGACGTGCCCCGACCAGGACCACCTGGACCTCCGGGGCCGCCCGTTTCAGGGCAGCAGCCAGATTCAAGGCCGGAACCAGGTGCCCACCCGTTCCGCCTCCCGAAAGGAGGATGCGGTATGCCACGGTTCAGGCTCTCCCTCCTTTCGAGACGTTGAGGAGGATTCCCGTCATGCCGAGCATGAGAATCAGGTTCGTTCCGCCCGCCGAGATGAACGGGAGGTTAATCCCAGTGGTGGGGAGCAGCCCGAGCGCCACGCCGATATGACCGAACGCGGCGAAAGCGACGAGGGCGGTAATTCCAACGGCCACCAGGCGCCCGTACAGGTCCGGGGCCGCCCGGGCGATACGCAGGCCGAGGAGGGCCCACGCGAGAAAAAGCAGAATCACCCCGGCCGCTCCGACGAAACCCCACTCCTCGGCGATGATCGAGAAGATGAAGTCGTTCTGGGGCTCCGGCAGGTACGACATCTTGAGACTGCTGCGTCCGAAGCCGACGCCGAACAACCCGCCCGATCCCACCGCCATCAGCGATTGTTTCAGCTGGTAGCCGCCGGCGGCCGCCGTCGAGTCAGGATTCATGAACGCCGTGACCCGGGCCATCCGGTAGCCGCTTCCCATGACCTGCATCCACAGCACCGGCAGGGCCGCGGCGCTCAGCATCGCGAAGTGTCCGAACCGGGCTCCCGCCGTGAACAGAACGGTGGCCGCGACGGCCGCGATCATCACGGTAGCCGAAAAGTGGGGCTCCAGGAGCACCAGAAGGCACACCAGGCCGACCACCAGGAGAAATGGCAGGAGTCCGTAGCGGAAGCTCTGGAGGCGGTCCTGCTTCTTGACCGCCACCGCGGCCGTCCACAGGACGACAGAGATCTTGGCCAGTTCCGAAGGCTGCACCGTGACACCAAGGTCGAGCCAGCGTCGCGCGCCGTTGATGCGCGGAGCAATCGCCTCCGTGCCCGGAAGAAGCATTGGAATCAGCAGGAGAACCGTGAGGCCCAGAAGGGGCCACGCGAGTCTCTGGTACAGCCGGTAGTTCACGACGCTCGCCACGACCAGTATCACGAGCCCGACACCAGCGCGACTCACCTGCTGGAACAGGTAGTGGCTGTCTTCCAGCCCCTGTACCTGGGCGACGTACGAACTGGCACTGTACACCGAAAGCAGGCCGAACGCGACCAGCGACAGCGTCACCGCCAGCAGGGCTCGCCCTGCCACCGAGGGACGGGAGCTCGCAGGCCTCATCGGCAACGCGCTCAGGAGGGTGGACGCGCTCACGAGCCGCCCTCCGCCACGGGCAGGGCCCGAAATGCAGCTTCGAAAGCGCGTCCGCGCTCCCGGTAGTTCGGGAACATGTCGTAGCTGCTGCAGGCCGGCGACAGGAGCACGACATCGCCGGGTCGGGCGAGTTCGGCGGCGGCCCCCACCACGGCGTCGATCCCGCTTTCCACTGACAGGGAATCCACGCTGCCCCGCAGATCGGAAACGATGCGCGGTGCAGCTTCGCCGTATGCCACCACGGCGCGGGCCCTGTGCCGCACGTCCGCCGAGAGACTCGAGTAGGGCTCGCCCTTGTGCCTTCCACCGAGGATGAGGACCACGGGCCGATCGAACGACCGGAGGCCTACGGCGGTGGCGGAGACATTCGTGGCCTTGGAGTCGTTCACCCAGAGGACACCATCTCTCTCGCCGATTGGCTGCAGGCGGTGCGGCAGAGCCTCGAAAGAACGGAGTCCGGCAGCGATCGCTTCCGGGGCAACACCCGCCACGGCACACGCAAGACCGGCGGCGAGGGCGTTGGCCACGTTGTGAGGCCCAAGCAGACGAAGGTCGGAGGTGTGCATCCATTCCACCTCAGCGTCGAGCCGGCATCTCAGGATCCCGTCGGATCCGGCCCACGCGCCCCGATCCACCGGTCCGCGAAGCGAGAAATGAAGCCGGTCGCCGGCTACGCCGCTCGCAAGCTCGGTACAGGCGGGATCGTCGGCGTTCAGGACCCACTTCGAATCGCTGGTCGCAGAATCGAAGAGCCGCCGCTTGTCGGCGTAATAGCTCTCGACGTCCCGATACCGATCCAGGTGGTCGGGAGACAGGTTGAGCAGTACACCGACGTCGGGGGCTATCGTCTCCTGGTCCGCCAGCTGGAAACTGGAGAGCTCCAGCGCCACCCAGTCCGGCTGTGGACTCTGCACGGCGATCTCTGACAGGGCGCGCCCGATATTCCCTGCCGCGATTGCCCTCAGTCCGCTGCCCGCGAGCACATGCGCCGCGAGTCCGGTCGTCGTCGTCTTGCCGTTCGTGCCGGTGATCGCGATCACCCGGCTCTCGAGGTCGCGCCAGCCGAGTTCGACCTCCGCGATCGTGCGGATGCCTGCCTCGCTCACCCGGCGCCTGATTTCGGAGGTCGGCCCGATGCCGGGACTCACGACGACCAGGTCTGCCGACAGGACACGCTGCATATCGTGTCCGCCGGTTTCCGCGTCGATCCCCTCGGACGCGAGCCGCTCTGCGGCCGCCGTCGGTACCGGCCCAGCTGAAACGTCACTGGCATAGACGATTCCGCCGTTCGCGGCAGCCAGGCGGGCCGCCGCTTCTCCGGACACGCCCAGGCCGAGGACGGCTACCACCGACCCGGCCGGAAAGGCGGGCACGCGGTCTCCCCCGGGCCTCGTCATCACCGCACCTTCATGGTCGCCAGACCCGTGAGAGCGAAGATGATCGCGAGGATGTAGAAGCGGATCACAACCCGTGTCTCGGGCCAACCCAACTGCTCGAAATGGTGGTGAAGTGGCGCCATCCGGAACACCCTCCGGCCGGTGCCGGTCCGGACCCGAGTGTACCGGAAGACGGACGTCTGGATCATCACGGACAGGACCTCCAGAACGAACATCCCGCCGACGATGAACAGCAGAAGCTCGGACTTGAGGAGCACGGCCACCGTCCCGATCGCCCCACCCAATGCCAGGGATCCGGTATCGCCCATGAAGACCATGGCCGGCGGTGCGTTGAACCACAGGAATCCGATGGCTGATCCGGCGACCGCGACAGTGAACACCGTGAGTTCGCCGGCTCCCGGCAGATATGGGAGGCCGAGGTAGAACGAGGTGTCGACACGACCCATGACGTAGGCGAATACGGCAAAGGCCAGGGCGGCGATGGCACTCATTCCGGCAGCCAGTCCATCCAGACCGTCCGCCAGGTTCACCGCGTTTGCGCTTCCCGCCAGCACGAGGGCGACGAACAGGGGGAACACGAACGGGATGAACGCCAGATGCACGGTCTTCAGGAATGGAACCAGCCTGTGCGTCACATCGTCGGAGGACAGCGGCTGGAAGAGCAGCAACAAGCCGAGAGCCAGGCCGGCGACCATCTGCCAGAAGAACTTCTGCCGCGCGATCAGACCGCGAGACTCGTGGCGTACGACCTTCAGGTAGTCATCCCAGAAGCCGATCGCACCCATCAGCAGGGTCATGACCAGCGCGATCGTGACATAGGGATCGGCGATCTTCGCCCACAAGAGGGTCGAAATGACGATGGCGATCAGCATGATCACGCCACCCATCGTCGGCGTCCCGGCCTTCTTGCGGTGCGACTTCGGACCTTCGACCCGGATGATCTGCCCTACTCTTCCCCTCTCGAGACGCCGGATCACCACGGGACCAACGACGAACGACACCAGGAGGGCCGTGACCATGGCTCCCGCCGCTCGAAACGAGATGTACTGGAACACGTTGAAGATGATGTGCCTGTCGGCCAACGGGAAAAGGAGTTCGTAGAGCATCAGGCATCCCCTCCCGTCAGCGAGTCGATCACTCCCTCGAGCTTCACCCCGCGTGAGGCCTTGACCAACAGCACCTCGTCACCTTGCAGCTCCCCGGCCAGAGCGTCTGCCGCAGCCTTCACGGTCGGGG
>JBDHBK010000146.1:0-5558 GCA_039592635.1 Gemmatimonadota bacterium | reverse complement strand
GTCGGCATCACCACGGTGAATCCCATCTGCTGCGGTGAATGGGGGGCGCGGATCGTTCCCGAAGGCGTAGAAATGTCGAGCAGCGGAGCCTCGTTCACCGTGAACCACCGCTTCATCTCGACCGGGTTGTTGGAAGCGATGAGAGTGCCTCTCCTTCGCGGCCGGCTGTTCAACGATCGCGACGACGAGTTGGGACCGCGAGTCATCCTGGTGGACGAGCGTCTTGCCGACCGGTTCTGGCCGGGCCAGGATCCGCTAGGTCAGCGCGTACGGCCCGCGAACGCCGCTGGCTCGGATCCCTGGCTGGAAGTGGTCGGGGTCGTCGGGTCTGTGCGGGACGCGGGGGACTTCGATCTTACCTGGTACATGCCCTACGTGCAGGATCCCGTCGGGCGCTCGACCAACAACCTGCATGTGATGGTCCGGGCCGCCGCCGAACCGCTCGAACTGACACCGGCCGTCCGCGCTGGCATCGCGCGCGCCGCTCCGAACCTGGCCGTCTATGACGTGCGGCCCATGGATGAGTTGTATGACGAGGTGATCGCGGGGGAGCGTCTCAGTGCCGTGGTGGCCGGGCTGTTCGCGGCCTTCGGTCTTTCGCTCGTGGCCCTCGGTATCTACGGACTGATGGCATACCTGGTCCGCGATCGCGTGCAGGAAATCGGCATGCGCGTAGCCCTCGGGGCCCGGCCCGCCGATGTGCGCCGGTTGATTCTGCAGAATACAGGCGGCTTGCTGGCCGCAGGCATCGTCATCGGCCTGGCGTTTGCCGCTGGCGTGCAGGGGCTGATGCGGCGCTTCCTGCCCGAGAGCGGCTCGATCGGCCTGGCCGGGCTCCTGGGTGTGACGCTACTGGTTTCTGCGATCGCTCTTCTCGGTAGCTATCTTCCTGCCCGCCGGGCCGCTCGCCTCGAACCGGTCGACGCCCTGCGCAGTTAGCTGTCCCCGATCCGCAACTCTCACGAATGGCATCGAACGATGAAAGCGGTAGCCGAGATTCAGGTCATCCCCATAGGCTCCGGTGTGTCCGTGCGGACAGAAGTGAAGAGAGCCCACGGCATTCTCCAGGAAGCGAACCTGCAGGCGCAGCTGCACTCGTACGGAACGAACGTCGAGGGAGATCTCGAGGACATCTTCGCGGCTGTAGTTCGCATCCACGAGACGCTGCATGCCGAGGGAACGGTTCGACTGTCCACGTTCCTCAAGATCGGGACGAGAACCGACAAGAACCCGGACCTCGAGGGGAAGCTCTTCTGAGGTTTCCGAACAGACGGGGTGCCGGTCGAGGTTTCTCTCACCCCTCCGAGTCGATATCATCCGCGGTTCGTCAGCGCACTTCAGCGACGACGACTCGTGCAAATGGACCGCGCCGCGCGGCGCTGGTTCCTCAACCGGAGATGTGAAGATGTTTCAAGGCAACCAGATATCCAGAATCGCCATGCTGTCTTTGATGGCGGGGCTCTTCGGCGCTGCCGGGTGTGCCTCGGAGACCGCGGACGACCAGGCGAACGAAATGCCGGCGACGGAAGCTGACGCACCGGCGGGAATGGGGGACGAACAGGCACCTCACGGACAGGTCAGTGTGGTGATGTACCAGTGTGCGGACGAGAAGGCCTTCGCGTTGACCATGGCTTCCGGTGTCGGTCAGGCCGCGCTCCGCATCGAGGACGGGGTCTATCAGCTGGATCAGCAGGAAGTGGCTTCGGGGATGGAGTTCTCCGATGGCACCTACACGTTCCGTGGCCAGGGTCCGGAGGCGTATGTGGAGAAGGACGGCGTGCGGATCTTCACGGATTGCACGGCGGCCGGGCACCCGGTGGCGGCCGAGACGGAAGAACCGGCCAACTGAGTCCCGAAGAATTGACCGGCGGGGGGCGCGAACCCCCCGCCGGTCGCAGGTCTACCGAGATCCACCCTCCGTCTTCTTCACCTCCGATTCGGTAGCCTTCACTTCCTTCACTCTTACCAGTTCGCCCTGCACGCGGGGTTTCATCGTCGATTGGTCGGGTCCGAACTCGAGCTCCCCGTCCGTGCGCAGCTGGTATTCCACGAGCTCGATCGACTCGGAGCCATGGGCTTCGACGAGCGTGCCGAAGCTAGCGGTCTCCGAGCCGTCCTCGTGTATGAGCGTGAGCTTGACGTCACCGTGCTCTTTCAGCTTTCTCAGCAGGAAGCCGGCCTTGCCTTGTTCCCGCAGTTGATCGACCTTGAGCGCATCAACCACGTAGGTATCTCCGTCCACCTCTTCGATCACCAGGCTGAGTCCGTCTTCCTCTTCCAGGATACGGTGCAGCTCCGCACCGTCTGCCGGATCGACGTGACTTACCTGCTTGCCGGCAGTGATCTCCTGCAGGTCGGCCGGGTCGGTCGGCACCGGTGTCTGACAGGCAGCCACCAGCAGGACGAGCGCCCCCATCAATGCCAGCGCGGACGGTACGTAGCGAGGTCCTTTCCTTTTCTCCGTCATCTCCCGAATCCTCCTCCCAAGTTGAGAATGGAAATGGACGAACACGGCGGCCGTCATAGGTGAGGCTCCGCGTCGACTTCCCGCCTCGAGGAGAAGGGAAGCGTACTCCCTGATCTGCACGCCTGTCCCCAGGACACGGCGATCACAGTCGAGTTCTACAGCCAGGCGCAGCCGTCGCAGCTGCCACCAGGCGAACAGGTTCCACGGCATGAGGGCCACGGCGATCACGGCGGCGAACAACAGCCGCTCATCCCCGGCCCGCAAGTGTTCCGCCTCGTGCAAGACGATGAGGCGACGATGATTCTCAGGGCACTCGACGGCCCAGCGAGGCAGCACCACCTGGCCGCGCCCAACGCCGAGCACCGCCGGTCCGAGATCTTCCGAGATGCGCACCGGGTGTCCTTCGATGTCCCGCTCTGGCCAGCTGGAGGCCCTGATCCCCAGCCTGCGATACGTAATCGCCAGGGCGGAGAGCAGCACGCTGGCGGCGCCGAGCCAGAACACGAACAGCGGGAGATCGAACAGGGCACCTGCGGCGGTCAGGACACCCCACGTTTCGGCGAGGCTCCCCATCAACTCGCCGGGGATGGCCAGGATCTGCCCGACGAGGTTCGCACCGGCCTGACCCGAAGGGGCGGCAGGCGGTGCCACGAGATCGATCGGGCTTGCCACCGGGTTCGCCGGAGAGCGAGCCAGAAAGGGAAGAGCCCAGCCGAGGCCGATTGCCGCCGCCCACGCCCAGCGGGTGGGTACGCCGATCCAACGTGCGGCCCTCTCCGTGAAAACCCCGGCGACGCAGAGAATTCCCGACACCACGAGACCGTAGGCAATCCAGGCCGCGATCATGATTCCAGCTCCCCGAGCCGTTCATCCAGCAGCTCGCGAATCCGGCGCAGTTCTTCCGGCGACACTTCTTCATCGGCCAGAAGCCGTGTGACCAGGAGTTCTCGCGAGCCCTGATAGATCTTGTCCAGAACCCGGTCGAGTGCTCCGCTTCCGGCGTCCTCAGGCTGCGTGACGGGGTAGTAACGGAATGCCTTTCCCTGGGACTCGTGCCGAACGTGGCCCTTGCCCTCGAGCGTCCGCAGCATGGTCAGGACCGTCGAGTAGGCCAGCTCATCCTCGATCTCGTCCCACACCTCGTTTACGGTTCCGGAGCCGAGCCGCCACAGCACGGCCATGATGTCCAGTTCGCGGGGGGTAAGACGTATGGTCATGCTCGCATTCTCCCGTCTGATCGATCGAACTCTTCGGCCTTCAGTACTAACTATTACGTTTTTAATAGTTAATAAGATCACCGGAAGTGCGCAACCCTCGACGCCGGCCCGCTTGCCTGCTGCGACTCGTTACCCCGATCTTCGCCGTATGCTCGTATGGACACTGGCTGCCGTAGCGGGCGGCGCGTTTCTGATCGACCGGGCGGCGCTGATGACCATGCGTCCGCCGCGCCGCAGTCCCGAGGGGCTGGCCTCCGACCTCGGCTACCCGATCACTCCGATCGAAGTAGCCACGGACGGGGTCACGATCAGGGGCGACCTTCTCGAGCCGGAACAGGCTGCCTCCGCCGCTCCCGTGGTCGTGCTGGTGCACGGCTGGACCGGGGACTCGAGCACGATGCTGCACCTGGCCGAGCCTCTTCTGGCCGCGGACCTTCCGGTGGCGGTGTTCGACGTCCGATCGCACGGGCGGAGCGACCCCGCGCCCGCCGTGACCGTGCGGCACTTCAGGGACGACTTGCTGGCGGTGCTCGAGTGGCTTCGGATACAACGGCCCGCCCGCAGGATCATCGTGGTCGGGCATTCGCTGGGGGGCTCGGCGGCGATCCTGGCACGCGCCCGGGGCGGTCCGATCGACGCGCTGGCCCTCGTGGCATCGCCGGCCGACCTGTTCGCGGCCACGGCCGGCTTCTTCTCGGATCACGGCCTTCCCGGTGGACTCCTGGTCAAGCTGTTCCACCCGTCGTGGCGGCTGCGGGCCAGGGAGTCATTCCGCTACCTGGACCCCGAAGCCCGGGCGCGGGACATCGCCGGGTCGATTCCGATCGCGATCGTGCAGGGAGACAGGGACACGCGGGTGCCGCCCTCCGACGCGGCCAGACTGTCGGATGCGACCGGGGTCCCGGTCTACACCGTCGAGGGAGCGGCGCACCGGGATGTGCTCGTCCATCCGGATGTGCACCGGGAGATCCTGCGTTTCATTCGGTCAGTGTGAGGCGGGACGCCCCGAAGCGATCAGCCTGCGCCGGTGGATCCGAATCCACCCTCTCCGCGCTTCGTCTCAAGGGAAACGCTCTCCACCACCTGGATCGCGGGTCGCTCGAAGCGGGCGAACACGAGCTGGGCGATCCTCTCGCCACGCTCGATCCGGATCGTCCGGGACCGGATCCCGTCGGCAAGGCGACTGGCGACCGACTCACCGGCGGGGATACCGACGAGATCTGCTTCGGACAGGGCGGATGCCGTATTCAGCAGAATAACCTTGACCGGTCCACGGTATCCCGGGTCAATCGTGCCGGGGGAGTTGGGAATCGTGAGACCTCTCTTCAGCGCCTGTCCGGATCGCGGCCGCACCTGGGCCTCGAGCCCTTCGGGCAGGGCAATACGAATGCCCGCGCTCACCAGGACGCGATCGCCCGGGGCGAGGTTCGCCGGCTCACAGGCGATGAGATCGATCCCGGCATCACCCGCGTGCGCGGGGGTCAGAACGAGCGATGAAGCCTCGGCGTCGCCGAACGCCGGGTGCTCCGGCAGAATCTCAACGTGCACTGTATACTCCATGCCGGCAGGATAGCGTCCGCGCGGCCGTCGCGGAAGCTCGACCCGTCCTGCAAGATGTGACTTTCCCCGGGCCCGCATGTCGACAGAATCAGAGTAGAGGGAGTGAAATGGGTATCTTCGATTTCGTTAAGGAGGCTGGTGCCAAGTTGGGTTTTGGCGGTGGGCACGACGCCCGTGACGAGGGCATCGAAAAGCTCGGCGCGGACATCCAGGCTGAAGATCCGGATCTCGCAAACCGGATGCGCGGAAACGCCCTCGCGCGCGCCGTGATGGGGCACGGGTTCGAGGTGGAGGACCTGCGGGTGGACTACGCT
>JBDHBK010000145.1:0-5577 GCA_039592635.1 Gemmatimonadota bacterium | reverse complement strand
TCGTCACCGATGTTCGCGATGACGACGTCCGGGGCATTCTCAAACAGCTCCTGGCCCCGGTCGCCGGTGCCTCCAGCGAAACCATCCTGGCCGCTCTTCTGGCGCGCGAGAAGGTCCTCAGCACGGGCATCGGTCACGGAATCGCGATTCCGCATGCTATCAGCTCGTCCATTCGCGAGCCGCAGGTGCTCCTGGGCATCAGTCCGGAGGGCGCGGATTACCAGTCGATGGACGGGGAGCCCGTGCACGTGTTCTTCGTCCTCCTCTCGCCGCCTGACCGGGCCAGCCACCATACGAGACTCCTGGCGCGAATCGCCCGACTCGGCCGGGATCCCGCCTTCGTAGAGGGCCTCCGCAGATGCAGCGACCCCGCCGGGGCGATCGAGTACATAGCGAGCTATGAGCGTACCCACGCCTGATGTGTCTGCGCGCGGCGGAATGCCGCGACAGACAGGCTCAAGCGCTGGCCCGTATCGTGCATGTTCGGACTTGAGAAAGTTGTCTCGAGGGGGCTTTGGAGGCATCTTGCCCCGATCGTTCCCCTCATGGAATCGGGAGGTTTGGTGACCTTCTACGAGATACTGGTCATCGTGTCGCTGATCCTTTGGATCGTGCTCGGCCTTGGCGTCATCATCAGCATGGTCGCGCTGGTGCCCCGGTTGTCGAAGGGCATGCGCCAACTAGAGTTGATGGGGGACGAGTTCGAGAAGAAGGCGTTCCCGGTGATCGAACAGTCGCAGCAGCTGCTCGACCAGGTCGGAGCCGTGGCGACGTCCCTCGTGGACGATGTCGAGCGCATCGATCGGACCGTGATTCGAGCGACGACCTCAGTGGAGAGCATGGTCGAGTTGGCCGAGGACCGGGTGTCCGAGATCAACGCTCTTCTCGAGGTGGCCGTGGAAGAAGCGGAGGAGACGTTTTTCTCCACCGCGGCGATCATGCGTGCGCTCAGATTGGGCGGTCGAGGCAGGAAACGGCGCAGGGCGCCGCGCGCGGAGCGCAGGCGCCTGGGTTGAGCGGAAAGGCACTGGTCGGAAGCGTCGTCGTTGCGGCGGCGCTGGTTCTTCTGGCCCCCGACACCGCGTTTGCCTGGGGACCGGCGACGCACACCCAGATCGGGATCGAAATCCTCCGATCGCTCGATCTGTTCCCTTCCTCCATCGCCGCGGTCATCGCGCGCTATCCAATCGAGTTCCTGTACGGAAGTCTGGCCGCCGATATCTCGATGGCCAAGAAGTACGCACCCGTAGGACGGCACTGCCATCACTGGCACGTGGCGCGTGAAATCCACGGTGCCGCGGGAGACGATGAGCGCCTGCGCTCGGCCATGACCGGGTACCTGTGTCACCTGGCAGCGGATGTCCTGGCTCACAACACGTTCGTGCCCCGGATGCTCACCCTCACACCGTCGACGAGGGCGCTCGGCCACTCCTATTGGGAACACCGAATGGATGTGGACGTGGGACCGGAGTACGCTCAGCTCGCGCGCTGGATCGTCACGCAGTTCGATCACTCGGGAACCGACGCCCTTTTTCACAGGGTCCTGTCCAGCACCCTGTTCACGTTCTCGACGAACCGGAGGATCTTCCGCGGCATGATCCGGATCTCCGGAAACGAAAGCTGGCATTCGATTTTCGACACGGTGATCGACAACTCTCGCTGGGATCTGGACCCGACGGAAGTCGTTCACTACCAGCGACATGGTTTCGAAATGGTCGCCGACTTCCTGCTGAGAGACGAGTTGTCGCGAGCGGCCGTTGAGGATCCGATCGGAGATCAGAGTCTGAACGACGCGAAGAAGATCCGCCGGCGCGTACTCCTGGCCGAAGGCTGGCAGAGTCCGGAAGCGATCCTTGCCACGGCAGACGACCACTTTCCTCTTCCGTCCGGGGCGACCCGACTCTGGGAGGAGCGGGGCGCATCCAACGGCGAGGCCATCGAGTCCGTGGAACGGGCGATCCGGGAAAGTGGTACCGCGGCTCCGCCCGAACTGGACGCGATCTTCGGCTAAGGTCTTACCGTCGCGAGTAGACTTCCCTCCCACCCACGATCGTACGGTCCACCCTCACCTCCGGGAGGCTCTCGGGCGCTGCTTCGAAAGGGTTGTCGCTCAGAACTACGATGTCCGCCAGCCGACCCGGCGACAGGCTTCCCGTCAGCTCGTCCGTGAAGCTCGCCCATGCCGCCGATGCCGTGTAGGCCCTAAGGGCGCTTTCGACGCCGATCTTCTGCTCCGGCACCCACCCCTCCGGGTGCGCACCGTCCAGTGTGCGCCTGGTGACCGCCGCGTACAATCCGAGTAGCGGATCGAGCGGACCAACCGTCCAGTCGGAGCCGAAAGCGACGACGGCGCCGGAGTCCAGGAGGGAGCGAAATGCATAGGTGAGCCGGGCCCGCCGCTCGCCGATTCGCCGTTCGGCCCAGCGTCCATCGTCGATGGCATGGTACGGCTGCATCGCGGCGACTACGCCCAGACCAGCGAACCGCTCGACATCGGCCGAGCCCAGGTGCTGGGCGTGCTCGATGCGGTATCTCCGATCTCTCGAGCCGAACTCGCCCTCGAGATCCTGGTAGAGATCCAGCAGAACACGAATGGCACGGTCACCGATGGCGTGAATGGCCACCTGCAGTCCGGCCTGCTCGGCCTTCGAGACCTGACTTCTGAGTTCCTCGAGCGGAGTCACGAACAGTCCGGTGTTGTCGGGCTCGTCCGTGTACGACTCCTCGAACAGGGCCGTCCCCGACCCGAGGGATCCATCGACGAAGCCCTTCAAACCGCCGATGCGGAGCCATTCGTCACCTCTTCCGGCCTCCTCCACCCTCTCGGCAAGCCGGTCGACGGTCGACAGTGGGACGTAGGCGTAGACTCTCAGGGTGAGGTTCCCGGATTCGTGGACCCGCTCGTAGGTCCGCAGATCGGCCCACGAACCCATGTCCGTCACTCCGGTCACCCCCAGCGACGCTGCGTGCTGCATCGCCGCGAGGAGCGCAGTGTCGCGCTGCGCCTCCGTGGGTCGCGGTATATGGGCCGCGACCAGCGGCATGGCCTCGTCCTTGAACACTCCGGTCAACCGGCCCGCCCCGTCCCGGACGACTTCACCGCCATCCGGCGAGCGGACTTCGGGTGCCACCCCGGCGATCTCCAGCGCCCGGCTGTTGGCGAGCGCCATGTGCCAGTCGAGCCTTGTTAC
Organism: Gemmatimonadota bacterium; assembly: GCA_039592635.1. Taxonomy (GTDB): domain Bacteria; phylum Gemmatimonadota; class Gemmatimonadetes; order Palauibacterales; family Palauibacteraceae; genus Benthicola. Next base: position 2,386 of record JBDHBK010000145.1, on the reverse strand, counting down.
GAACACCGGGTTGTCGGGAGTGACCTCGTCGATCCACGATCGATCGGGAAGCTCCCCGCCCCACATCTCGTGGTCCCAATCTCCCCCGAGGATCCACTCCCCGGGTTCCAGGCCGTCGGCATACTCGGCAAGACGACGGGCAAACTCGTCGGGGCTGTCCGCATCCCGGAGGTCTACGGCGGAGAGTCGAAATCCACCGTCGAGGAAGTGTGTGTGCGTGTCGATGAAGCCCGGCATGGCGAAGCGGCCTTCCAGCTCGATCACCCGGGTTTCCGCTCCGATCATCCCCCGTATCACGTCCTCCGCGTCCACGGCTACGATCGCCCCGTCCGTCACCGCGATGCCCTTCGCCCACGGCTGGTCCGCACTTCCCGTCCACACGTCTCCGCCAACGAGAGCCAGGTCCACCCCGGGCTCGCCGCAACCGCCTGCCAGCGCCGCCATCATGACGATTCCGGACCACGACGATAGACGCCGCCGCCTGACCCGCTCATTCACGATACCTCCTGGCGAGATGAGGTCACGCCGGCCGGAGCCCCGCATGCGCGACCATGACTTTGCGCCGGACACCATCGGCAAACTCGATCTCTGCGCGAGTGAGGCGGCCCTGGCCAGAGATCGAGAGAATCTGCCCGCCGCCGAACCTGGGGTGCACGATCCTCGCCCCAGCTTCGAGTCGAAGCTCTTCCTGCGAATCCGAGAAATCGTAGCGGAGTGATCCCTCCGCCTCAGGCTGCGAGGCCCTCTTGCCGCCCCTGTGCCACTCGAACGATGCGCCTGAGCCTCCAGCCCACCGGTCGCCTCCAGCCACCGCACGACTCGGGTCGCCGAACGCGCCCGCCTCTGGCCTGGATTGAGACTCCAACGTCTTCCTTTTCGTGGCATGCCGCCGCGAAGCGAAGCTCCCCCCGCGTGCGCTCATCGACCGGTACTGCACGGGGCCTTCGGGGAGTTCCTGCAGAAACGAAGACGGGTCCGCCCTCATCTCGCTTCCGTATCGCCAGCGGCGATCGGCGTGCGTGATGAACAGGCGATCTTCAGCCCGCGTGACCCCCACGTAGAACAGTCGGCGTTCCTCCTCCAGCTCCTCACGACTCTCCATCGCGCGGGCGAGCGGAAACAGCCCGTCCTCCATTCCAACCAGAAATACGACGGGAAACTCCAGCCCCTTGGCATTATGCAGCGTCATCAGCGTGACGCCGGACGCCCGGTCGTCATAGTCGTCGATGTCAGCGTGCAGTGCCGCTGACTGCAGGTACAGTTCGAGATCCGACGAGTCCGGCAGCGCGTCCTCGACTTCAGTCGGATCAAACGCGGCGGCAGCGGCCAGCAGTTCGGTCACATTCGCGATCCGATCGGCTCCGTCTTCTTCCGTCTCCAGAGCCGCGACCATCCCGAAGCTCCGAATGCACTCGCGGATCACTTCCTCCGCGGTCGCCTCACGCGCGAGTTCTGCCAATGCACTGATCCCCGCCGCGAAGTCCTCCAGCGACCTCGCACCGCCCGGCGGAAGCCCGTCGAGGCTCTTCGCCAGTTCGGCCGCCGCCAGGAGGGTGAGGGATCTGCCTGCAGCCGCCTCGCGGAGCTTGTCGAGGGTCACGCCTCCAACGCCCCTGCGTGGCCATGACACGGCGCGGGCGAATGCCGCCTCATCCGCCGGATTGACCGCCAGTTGCAGATAGGAAAGAACATCCTTGATCTCCCGGCGTTCGTAGAAGCGCACACCTCCCACGATACGATAGGGGATTCGGACTCGTCTCAGCGCCTCTTCGAACGGTCTCGATTGGGCGTTCGTCCGATACAGCACTACGTGGTCCTCAAAGCTCCTGCCCGCCGCACTGGACTGTATCTCTGCAACGACCCACTGCGATTCCGCTCGCTCGTCGGCCACCCGGATGACCTGCACGGGCTCACCGGCCGGCCTGCGCGTCCGCAGGCGTTTCTCTTTTCGATCCTGATTGTTCGAGATCACCTCGTTGGCAACCGCGAGAATCGACGGGGTGGAGCGGTAGTTCTCCTCGAGCCGCACGACCTCCGCTCCGGGAAAGTCGCGCTCGAAGTCGAGGATGTTTCTGATGTCAGCCCCTCGCCAACCGTAAATCGACTGGTCATCGTCTCCAACGACACAGATGTTGCCGTGCCCGGCGGCCAGTCGCTTGACGATGCGATACTGAGCGTGGTTCGTATCCTGGTACTCGTCCACCAGCGCGTGCCGGAACCTCCAGCCGTAGCGCTCTCCTACCCCCTCTACACCCTCGAGCAGGCGTGCCGAGTTGGCCAGGAGGTCATCGAAGTCGTAGGCATTCGAGCGGGCCAGGATGCGCTCATAGGCCGGGTACACCTTTGCCGTGGCCTTGGCAGCCAGGTCGAAGGCCGACGCGGCGTA
>JBDHBK010000144.1:0-5598 GCA_039592635.1 Gemmatimonadota bacterium | reverse complement strand
CGCGATTCAGAGGCCCAAATCCCGCGCATGCGCTCGATCGCCTTCTCAGGCTGTCCAGCCGCCATGTACACGTTGGCCGCCACCCAGGAAGGAGTCGGATACTCTCCCGCAGCGCGCGGCTCCAACTCGACCAGCGCCGAGTCGACGACAGCCGCGGCCTCAGCTGCAGTCGTGAATCCGGCGGCCAAACGGAGGGCGGCGTGCAGGATCTTCATCTGCGCCGTGCTATCTGATGTCAGCTCCAGGGCGGCTTCGATTTGTCGGAGCGCCTCCCGGGTCAACGCCGCGCTCATGGCCGTGTCGGGGTCACATGCCAGGCGCGAGCGCCACCACAGTACCATGTTCGCCCATTCCTCATGCGGACGCGCATGGTCGGGAGCGAAGCGCGCCCACTGCTCGATCTCCGCGAGGCTTTCCTCATACAGTCGCTGCGCGACAGGCGCGTACCGGGCTCTCGCTTCGGTCGATTCCGCACCATCGAACAACCCTACACACGGAATCCAGGCGATGGAGTCACCCTCCAGCAACGGGAAGAGAGCCTCCCACTCCGCGTCGGCCGGATCCGTGTATGGGGGCACCAGCCGATCCCCGTCGGGCAATATGAACATGGGACACGAAGGACCTGTGAAGTGCTGGCTCAGGTCCTCCACTATGTCGAGCTGCATGCCGCGACTCAGTTGGAACTCGGGCCACGAGCGGCTGCTGGTGCGAAACGCGCGCCGCGCCAGGTTGATGTCGCCTCGAGGAAGCGGAGGATCGGCCCCCTCCTGCAACCACGGGTCAGCAGATTCGACCACGCCAAGAAACAACCACGCCTCGATATCAGTGGAATCGCTCGCGATCAGATCGCTGAAGTTCTTCCGCGCGCCTTCATAGTCGCCCATCGCGAAGGCGTGGAGTCCCGAGATGTGGCCCTCCAGCCTGGGGTTGAGGTCGGCGAACATGGCCAGGCGCTTGGCGTCGGACGCAATTCGATGGACCTCGGGCAGAAGCGCGCGCCGCAATTCCACGTCTCGCGTGGTCTGCCAGAAGAGGCTCACGGCCAGATAGTGGTGAGCACGGGCGAAATCGGGATCGACGGTGACCGCCGCCCGGAACCCGGCTTCAGCCTCATCGAGCCGCCAGTCGTACAGGGCGGTGCGAGCGTCCAGGAACTGCTGCCACGCTTCCTGGCTGTTCGACTCGTTCTGCAAGGCCCGCGGGTTCTCGTCTCTCATTTCAAGGATGTGCGCCGCTTCCGGCTCGACGAGCGCCTGCAGGTCTCCGATCACGGCCTGCGTCATCTGCGATGGACCGAGCGACTCACTGGTCTGAACGTCGTAGTGGCGAGCCTGAAGGTACGCGGTGTCGCCTAGGATGCGCGCACGGAGCCCGATCAACGTGCCGACCCCTGCAATCCTGGCGACCGCTATTCCGTCATCGACGCTGCCCAGCCTGGGACCGTCGATTCCCAGCTCGTGCATCGGGCCCCTCAACTCGTGTTCGAGCGTCGCATCCACTTTCTCCCAGCCGTCGAGGTAGAAGGCCAGGAGATCAGCCGCAGCGACCGAGAGGTCCGCCTCCTCCTGTGTCTGTCCGCTCCGCTCGAAGGCCACGACCGCATACGAGCCGCGCGGGTCCTCCGTGGCGAAGGCCGGCTCGGCAGGCCTAATGACGGTTCTCAGGATGGACGGCATGCCGATTGCCAGGAGAATCAGGGCGGCGATGGCCCCCGATCGCTTCCAGCCCCGGAGCCTGCTCCCTTGTCGCTTGAGTCTCCGGCGAAGGCGTGCCCCGTTGGTGATATCGATGTCCGAGCGCACAGCCGAGAGCGCGGCGCTCATCGCCGCGGCAGATTCGAAACGCTTCTGGGGTTCCTTTTGAAGAGCCGTTCGAACGATCCCGGCCAGCTCGGCTGGGATCCCACGTGTTTCGGAGCGCACGTCCGGTGGTGAGTCGACCAGCTGGTGTACGAGCACCGCCCGACGGCTTGTGGCGGTGAACGGAGGATGACCGGTGAGCATCTCGTACAGGACACACCCGAGGGAGTAGACGTCGGACCGGCCGTCCAGCGGCTCATCGCCCGATACCTGCTCGGGGCTCATGTAGGCCGGTGTACCCACCGTGATTCCCGTTCCGGTGAGGGTCTCGTCGGCTTGCTCGACGAGGTGCGCGATCCCGAAGTCCGCCAGGAGCGCGTGACCTGCAGAGAGCATGATGTTGGCGGGTTTCACATCTCGGTGGACTACGCCGTGCCGGTGAGCGTACTCCAGTGCGTCGGCCATCTCGCGAGTGATACGCGTGGCTTCCGATACGGGCAGGGTCTTGTGACGCTGAAGCTGCTCGCGCACCGACTGGCCCTCGACGTACGGCATGACGAAGTAGAGCAGCCCGGCTGCTTCGCCGGAGTCGTGTAGGGTGAGGATATGGGGGTGGGTGAGACGAGCCACGACTTCGATTTCCCTGTGGAAACGCTCTGCCCCGATCGCGGTCGCGACGTCAGGCTTGAGCACTTTGATCGCGACCTGGCGGTCGTGCTTGCGATCATGAGCGAGGCAGACGAGGGCCATCGCACCTGATCCGAGTTCGTGCTCGATCGAGTAGCGGTCAGCGAGTGCGGGGCCAATTCTCGCACAGACGCTCTCCACGGGAGTGCCTCCTCTCCCGGGGCCGCAGGCGTGTTCGCGGTGAGGTTGGGCCTGTATTTATAGTACGTCTTTCTAGAATGATTGCAATCGGGGGCGTGGATTGGATCAGGCTCTCGCCTGACTGGACTGGCCGCGAAACTGTCCGGGAGAGTGTGTCTACAGACCGGGAGCCAGTCCAGTGTACCACCTCATCGCACCGGCTGCCGGCACGTACCACGTTCGGCCGAGCGCGTCCGGGCGCCAGAGCCTGTCCTCGTCAGCCGCCCAGCACGGTCACCACCAGCCGCCTTTGCCCGCCGCGATCGCGGTGCTCGCACAGGTAGATGCCCTGCCAGGTGCCGAGGTTCAGACGTCCCCCGCTGATCGGAATCGACACCGCACTTCCCATCATTGAGGCCTTGATGTGGGCCGGCATATCGTCTGGCCCCTCGGCCGTGTGCAGGAAGTAGGGTTCGTTCTCCGGCACCGCACGATTGAAGTAAGCCTCGAAGTCGTCCCGGACGGTGGGATCCGCGTTCTCGTTCACCGTGAGGCTGGCCGACGTATGCTTGATGAAGAGGTGCAGGACGCCTGACTCGATCTCACCGATTTCAGGCATCTCGCGCGCGAGGATCCGGGTGATGAGGTGAAACCCGCGCGGAAAGCTCGGAAGGGTGATTTCTCGCTGGTAGGTCTTCATCTGGGGGCGCCATCCGATCGTGTGGGGGGTCTGTTTTGACGATCTGATGTTCTGGGAAGATATCTTCCCAGAACTCTCGTCCCGTGCGTCGCTAGACGCCAGGGGCGGCGTCACCTGCGCGTTCCAGCCCCGAATCCGCGACCTCCAGCCCGGACAGCTGCAGGCCCACGAAGTACCTCTCGAGTACGGCTTCGTCGGCAATCCATTTCTTGAACTCTGCGTAGCCCCGGTCAGCGAAAGCCGGGTAGACCGCCAACAGTTCCCGGACCGCTTCCCTGCCCACGTCCACTCGTCCGGCCAGACCGGCGGCAGCGCCAACGGCCACATGGGTCGCGTAGTAGCCCGGCATGTTCATCGCCTGGGCTTCGGCCAGCGCCTCGGCGTACTCCTCCCGAGCGAAATGCCGGTAGAAGATTCCGAACCGATACCAGCCCGGGTAGTGCGGATTCAGCGCTAGCGCCCTTTCAATCAGAGCGGTGCCTTCCTCCAGGTCTCCGGCATAGGCACGCAGGATGCCCATGAACGCGACGGTATTTCCGTCACGTCCGTTGATCTGCACGGCTCGGTCAGCGGCGTTTCTGAAGCGCCCGAAATCGCGGCGGAAGAAATGGGTCTGGGCGAGAGCGTAGTAGGCGTGCTGGCATGTCTTGTCGATGTCGGCGGCGCGCCGACCGGCTACGAGGGCCCTGTTCAGAGGATCTGGTTTCCCGTTGTAGTCGTGCTTGTACTCGTCGCCGTACACGATGGACAGGCACGCCCAGGCGTCGGCCGAATTCGGCTCGACCTCCACGGCACGCTCCAGCGCCTCCCGGACCCTGAAGTGCAACTCCGGAGTGATGATCTGCATGTAGTCGAACATCAGGAATACGGCGTCCCGAGCGTTCAGCTGGTCGATCGGCTTCTCGCGCACGGCCGTGATCATCGAACGGATGAGCACTCCCTGCTGATCGGCCACGGTGGCCACGATCCGATCCGTGAGATCGTCCTGGACGTCAAACAGGCTCGAGTCTTCGATGCTCGAGTCGTAGGACTCCGCCCACAGGTGACTGCCCGACTGAGCGTCGATCAGTTTGACCGCGACGCGCGCGGTATTCCCGGCCCGCCGGAGTCGCCCGGCCAGAACGTAGCGCGCGCCGAGATTGCGGGCAGCGAGCCCTGGATCCGAGTCGCCTGTGGCCTGACGGCCTCCGCCGACCACGTCGAGATAGGTGAATCGCGTGAGCCCCGCGGTGATGTCCTCCGTAAGTTCTTCGGCCAGATCCCGCATTTCCGGATCATCCGAGGCACGGATCGGAAGCACGGCGATGGCCATGTCCGACCTTCCGGGGCGCGAGTCGAGCGCTTTCTTCCCTTCTGGAGCATCGGCCGCGTCGTCGTCGGTCTCTCGATCCGGGGCGACTGAGTCGGCAGGCGGCGGTCCATCCACCTCCAGTCCCGCCTTCCGAAGACCTTCCAGCAATGGCTCCAGCAGACCGCTTGCGAAGTGCCAGTTCTCGATGACCTGCCTGCCATGCGACCTGAAGTCCGGATCGACCCGCAGCAAGTCGCGCACTGCCGCCTTCGCTTCCCGGGCGCGTCCCAGGTGTCCGCATACCGAAGCCGCCGCCAGGTGCTGCCAGAACAGTTCCGGCATGTTCACCTGGTTTGCCTCGGACAGGGCTTGCTCGTAGTCGCCGTAATGGAAGTGCTTCCACAGCGGACCGTAGTGATACCAGCCCGCATGATGTGGGTTGAGCCCCATAGCGTGGCGGATGATCTCCGCGCCACGATCGAATTCGCCGGTGTGAACGATCAGCAGACCGAGAATCGCCAGCGTGTTGCTGTCCCTCGGATTGAGCTCCATGGCCCGCTCGGCTGCGGGAGCGAACGCTGCCAGGTCGCGGCGAAAGAAGTGGGCCTGCGCCAGGATCTGGAATCCAAGCTGGCTGGAGCGGTCGATGTCGACCGCCCGGCGCGCAGCTCCCAGGGCCCGATCGAGCGTATCGGGCCCTGGATTGAAACCAAAGACCTGCTCGTCCAGGTAGATCTGCGCCAGGCACGCCCACAGATCCGAGTTGTGCGGGTGCCTTTGAACCGCCTCCTCGAGGCCCGCCCGGACCTCGGCGGCTTCGTGCGGAGTGATCCGCTGCCGGTACCCGTAAAGCAGCACCACCCAGTCCGCCGGATCGAGCTGCTCGCCGGGCACCCCTTCGAGCACCGTGGCCATCGAGCGCACCAGCACTCCGTACGAGTCGGCGACCGTGGCCACGATTCGGTCCGTCAGGTCGTCCTGCACGTCAAACACGCTCGCCG
>JBDHBK010000143.1:0-7379 GCA_039592635.1 Gemmatimonadota bacterium | reverse complement strand
CCATCGGCAGGTACATCAGGAACTTGGCAGGACCGTCGGAAAGCGGGCTCATGGAGAGCTCGGCCGTGGGCTCGGTCACGAGGATGGTCACCGTGACCGGACCGTCGGGGTCGGTCGCCGTCGCCGGCTCCCCGTTGGGGGAGCATGAAGCCGCCCATGCGCATGCCAGCGTCGCCAGGAGGGGAGTCCTTAGCCGTATCCATTGATCGACGAGCATGTCATCTTTCCCTTCCGTGGAAACCGAGGTCGGTCGGGTCGCGCGGCTGGATGCAGACACGGTGCGATGGCTCAGTCGTCATCACCCTCATACTGCGCACGCAGTCTGGCGATTACGGTACGCGTTTCCGCGATCCGCTCCTCGAGGCCCTCCCGGTACCGCCAGGCATGCTTGGGCGTTCAGGTCCAACAGGCCGAGCGCCGTTGCGGAATTCTGGAACCCGGAACCGTCCACGGACACGTAGACCGGCGTCGTGTGGGCCGCCTGGCCAGGACCGGCCTGGGTGCGGGCCGCGATCCACACTCCCTTCTCCACTGGCAGCTCGAGGTCAATGTCGAGCTGGCCAGCCGATCCGATGGGATCGTCGGGTGTGGCCGTGGCGATCACCTGTCCGTGGGCCACGATCTCCAGCCGGGTGAGCGGAACCTGGTCCTGGTGGCCGAAAGCCGTGGCCTGCACGCGAAGAGTCGATCCTGCCGACACCTCCAGTCGGTCGCCGGCCCGCTTCCCGTTGACGGTGAACTCGATCATCGGGCCGCTGCTCACGAACGTGTGGCCCGCGCGCAGGGCCCCGCGCCAACTGTCGAACGAGAAGTCGTCCCCCAGGTAGGTGTAGAACCGGGCGTCTCCGATCCGGTTGTCCCGGCCGCAGAACGGGAAATCGGAGCCACCGAGGGCAGTGAGCTCGAAACCAAGTTCCAGAAAGTGGTAATACTGGTCGGTCAGGAGCGGCTCGTCCGCGCCACAGAATTGAAGTACCTCTATGAAATCGACCTTCTCTCGCAGCACGTCGAGCGTCAGGCCGCGGTACCCGTGAAAGCCCACACCCTTGTGGGCATATCCGCTGACCCCACCCAGCTCGTGCACGCGATCGAACACCCGATCGTAGTGATAGTACTCTCCCCGATAGCGCACGAAATCGTCGGCCGCCAGCGAGATCGTATGGCCGATTTCGTGGGTCCTGGGCTCCTCCTGGCCGGAGGTGAGCATGTAGTCCTCCAGCTGGTAGACCCCGTCCCTACCCCATGCGTACTGGGCGAAGTACGTCGTCCAGAAGTCTCCCATCTGGAGAAGCGCGCCCACGTGAATGTCCTCGCCGCGGGCGGGCATGTCGATCCACCGGTCCAGCTCGATCGACCGGGCGACATCCTCTCCGGGCCCCAGGGTCAGTCCGATCTCCTGCTCCACGTACTCGTAGCCCTTCGAGACACGAATCCGGTAGTCGCCGGGCTGGAGCTCGGAAGCGAACGCTCCGTCCACGTAGAAGCTGCTGTCGGGCAGGAACTGGTAGCCGGCTGCCACGTCATTCGACCCGTACTGGATGCCGATCGCGGCCTCCGGGAGTGGGGCCGAAGCTCCCTTAGCCTCGGTGAACCGGACGCGAACCGGAGTACGGTCGCCGGTTGCCGCATCGAGGATCTCCACCGCCAGCCGGGCGGGCGTGTACAGCGTGGGGTCACGCCACAGTGCCACGTTCGAAGGTGGATCAGTCCCCGGTTCCACACCTGCCGCCGGTTCGGCTTCGAGAACGAGGACAACCGACTGGCCGGCCAGGTGTGTCAGCTCGAGACGCCGGCTCGAAAACCCGGTCGGATCCGACACGACCTCGTCCAGCTGTACCTCGGGCTCGGAACCGGACGGCGCGGCGATCACCCGGAAGCGAACCGGTGCCCCCGCTCTTACCACGCCGAGCGACACATCGAGGCGACCGTTGTCGGGTACCTGGACCGCGTACTCGGCGCGGGCGGGTGTCCACATGTAGAGGGCCTCACTGGAGGGCCCGGACTCCTCGGGCCACGTGATGGCGGGTACCGTTCCGACCGGCAGGATGCCAGCGGAAGCGTCGGCGAACGGCGCGTCACGCGGCACGAGGAGGATGGACACGATCTCGATCGTCACCGGACTCTCGGCCCCGAACCAAAGGCCCAGCTGACGCCATTCGGGCCTCGTCCCGTCATCGGGATAAGGAAGGTTCGCTTTCAGGACGTGGGTGCCGGCCCCTGGATCGTCTCCTATCCTCGCCACCCCGTCTTCGAACGGCCACGGGTAGTCGTCTGCCTCTCCCGAGCCGGACCGGAGGTTTCGACCCACGGCCATTCCGGCAAACGGAGCGCTTGCGGACACTTCCACCTCGATGGCGCCCCAATCCGTCCCGTTCAGGCTGCCCAGATCCGTGTACACGCCGCCTACGTGAAACCCGTTCAGGTTCACCGTCCGGTCCGTCAGCTCGAGGCGCAGAGCCCCACCCGCTTCGGTCACCGCGACGGCGGGCACCGTGGGATTCCACGGGGGAATCGGACGCCACGAGCGCGCAGCGCCACCTTCGTCGAAGGTCCACGTGGCCTCCGCGGACAAACCCGCGGGAACGGCCGCCGCCTCGATCATCGCGTCCGCCCGCTCGACGAGGCGGGTCGTCGCATCGGAAGCAGGTCGAGTCCCGTCGCATCCGGCGGCGGAACCCGCCGCGGCCGCGATCACCCCCAGCACGGTCCCCCGGAGTCTTCCTCGGCATCCAAACATGGTCCTGCCTCCTTACCACCAGTTCGCGTGACCGTCCGTGACCTCGTTGTCCGTCAGGCGGGTGAGATCCGTGCCGTCCAGCTTCACCGTGTAGACCTCGGCGGCCTGAAAGAGCTCCTCACCTTCCAGGCCCGCTGGCAAGAAGCTGAAGGCGAGGCGCTCGCCAGCCGGTGACCACACGGGATACATGGCCCGCCCGTCCACAGCCGTGACCGCTCTTGCTTCGGAGCGATCCGGCCGCATCACCCATGCCTGCGCCGACACGCCCAGAAAGGCGACCCACTCGCCGTCCGGCGACCATCGAGGCAGTGCCCCCGGCCCCAGGTCCACGAGGTCGCTGCCGTCCGCGCGAACCGTGTAGAGGTGGTAGCGAGAAGCCCGGACGTCAGCTCCGGGCTTCGCCTGGAAGACCACGCGCGCCCCGTCCGGCGACCAGTCCGGGCAGCACAGCCCGCCCGAGCCCCTCTCGAGGTACGTCAACCGGCGCACGCCCGTGCCATCCGCATTCATCACGTACACCTCGGGAGATCCGTCCCGGTTTGACATGAACGCGATACGGCTTCCTTCCGGCGACCAGTCCGGGGTGTAGTCGAACGCTTCGTGATCGGTGAGGCGCTCGAGGTGGGAGCCATCCGCGTCCACGACGTACAGGTTGGCGCTTCCTCCGTCGTCCCGGTTCGAGGCGAACGCGATTCGGCTGCCGTCCGGTGACCAGGCGGGGACCCAGCTGCCCCGCTGTTCCCCGTCGAAGGGCTCCGTGACCGTAACGCGTCGCACGTCTGAGCCGTCCGCGGCCATGACGTAGATGTCCTCGATGCCGTCACGCATGGAGACGAACACGATGCCACGGTCCGTGTCCTGGGCAGTGAGATTCGCCGGCACGTGAAATGCTATCGCCAGCGGGAGTACCGAGAGCAACTTCCGCACTATTCCTCCTCCTCGATCCACAGCTGTTCCACGATCATCTCGGGGAACCACAGAAGCGGACTCGTCAGCCCCTTGACCTTCCGGTGGGCGACAACGGACGCGTTTCCCATGTTGGGCACCACCATGCTCATCGGGAGGTCGCGGCGGAAAATCTCCTCGATCTGCAGGTAGGCCCGCTCGATCGCGGCAGGGTCCAGCGAGCTCTCCGCGGCCGTGACGAGGGCCGGAAGATTCGGGTTGCGATACCCGATGGGCGACTGCCAGTCAGGTGGCTCACCCGCCAGCGTCGTCAGGAGCCCCGACCCCTTGAGTCCGGCAACGATCGCCGCCTCGAACTCGCCCGCGAGCACGTTCTGGCGGATCAGGCCTCGGTCCATGGAGCGCAGCTCGACCGTCACGCCTATGCGCGAGAGCTGCTCCTGGATCATGACCGCGGCTTGCATGGAGACCGGGTCGGCGAGCAGCTCGAACTTGAGGCCAAGCCCGTCTCGAGCCAGAACGTCGCCGGGTTCGGCTTCCCGCCATCCCGCGGCGTGGAGCAGATACAGGGCTCGGGCCGGATCGTGAGGTATCGGAGGAGGGATCTCCATTCGGTCCCGCTTGCTCGGAGACAGGGGTACATCCACGATCGGGATTCCCTCCGGGTAATGATACAGTAGCCCGATCTCGTGCTTGTCCGCGGCGAGCGTGAGGGCTTCCCGCACGGTCCGGTCGCCCAGCACTGGATGGTAGTGGTTCCACACGATGGGCCAGCCGACCTGGGGAAGGCCGTGATACACCGCGAACCTCTCGTCCCCGGCCAACAGGGCCGCCGCTGCGAGCGTAGCCGGTGCGATGTCCACGGTCCCGGCCTGGAGCTCGGTCACGGGATTGGCACCGGGCAAGAGACGCACGATGACCCGATCTATGGGCGGCTTGCCGGCATAGAAGTCGGGGTTCGCATCGAGCTCGATAGCCGTGCCGTCAGTGTAGCGGGCGAAGCGATACGGTCCGTTGCCGACCGGTTGTTGCCACAGGGAAGAGCGCCAGACCTCCTCCCCTTCGAGGTCACCGAGGAGATGGCTGGGCAGGATCACGTTCCACCAGTCGTCGGCCCAGCATCCGTGGCCCACATCGATCGTGAAGGTCAGGTCGTCGATCACCGTGACGTCGCAAGCGGGAACCATGCGCAGCACATCGGGATGCATGTACGTGCGGTAGGAAAACTCGACGTCGCGTGCCGTGACGGGGACGCCGTCATGCCAGCGAACGTTCGGACGCAGATGATAGGTCCACCGTCGATAGTCCGCCGAGTGCTCCCAGCTCTCCACTAGAGCGCCCTCCACCTCCCATTCCCTGACCCGCTCGAACAGCGGCAGGAACAGCAGGTGCATCCCCGTGCCTCCGTCCTGTGGGGTGACGGCGGTGACGTCCGCCCCTCCCTGGCCGTAGAAGATCGTCAGTGTCGTCACGGGATCGGTCGAAGACCGGGGACGGTCGGTTGTCGGAGTGCAGGCGGCTGCGAGGAATCCGAGAGTCAGAACGAGAGCGGCGGGGGCGTTCGTCACCCGACTCATTCCTCCTCCTCGATCCACAGCTCGTCCATGTACCACACCGGGTAGATCTGCCACGGCGAGCTGAGGCCTTTCACCTTGCGATGCGCCATGGCCATCTCGACCCCGGGCAGGAGCCGGATCAGCGGCATGTCCGCCTGGAAGAGCGGCGCCAGCTCGAGGTACAGGCTGTCCTCCAACACGGGGCTGATCGACGCCGTGATCGCTTCCAGGAGATCGAGGACTTCGGCGTTCGCGTACCCGGTGGGTGATCCGTGGACCAGGATGTCGCCGCGATACCGGTGCACCATGGCCTCGAAGTCGCCGGAGCGGAGGCTCCGCTTGACGAGGCCGAATTCCAGGCTCTCGATCTGCATGTCCACGCCGACTTCGCGGAGCTGGGCCTGAAGCGGTATCGCCGCCCGGCCGCCCGGACCCGGGGATGCGAGCGCCGTGAAGCGGAACGGAACGCCGTCACGCTCGCGGACACCGTCGCCGTCTTCGTCCTCCCAGCCCGCCTCGGCGAGCAGGCGCCGGCTGGCTTCCGGATCGTGGGGGAGCGGAGGGATCACGTCTCCGTTCACGTACTGGCGCGGGCTGTACGGAACGTCATAAAGGGCCATGTCCGGAAGGTCGTTGACGCGCGCGATCTCCTCCCGATCGACGGCGAGGCTCAGTGCGCGCCTCACCTTCTTATCGGCGAAGAGCGGGTTGCCGTGATTCCAGTACAGGACCACCCCGGCGCCCTGCGGCGAGTGGTAGGCGACGAACCGCCGATCCTCCTTGAGCTTGAGCGCGTCTCGGGGCTGCACGGGCCACGGGAGGATGTCGACGTTCCCGGCCAGGAGCTCGACGATCGCGTCCCCTCCGAATCTGAGGCGGACGAGGTCGATCCTGGGCTTGCCGGAGAAGAAGTCCGGGTTGGCCTCCAGCTCGATCATCGTCTTCGCGACACGACGGACGAAACGGTACGGGCCGTTGCCGACCGGCTGCTTCCAGAAGTCCCAGGACCAGAATCCCGCCGGGTCGAGGTCCTCGAGAAGGTGCCTGGGGAAGAAGACCATGTAGTCATGCAGGGGCCTGGGACCCCCACCCCTCGGAGGCCCACCCTCCCAGGTCACGGTGTACGTCGTGTCGTCGTGGATCGTGAAGTCGGAATACCGGCCCGGACTGAGGCCCAGCACCTCGGGGTGGTTCAACAGGTCGATCGTGAACCGGATGTCGTGGGCGGTGACGGGGACGCCATCATGCCATCGCAGGTTCGGCCGCAGGTGATAGGTCCACGTGAGGTAGTCCGGCGTGTGCTCCCAGCGGCTCAGGAGCATCCCCTCGAGATCTCCGTTCGCATCGTTGCGGACGAGAGGCATGAAGACGAGAAACCGGGCCGGCATGTCCCAGTTCGGGCTGAGAATCTCCTCGCTGGCCTCGCTGATGTAGTGGACCGTGACGGAGGAGGCGCCGGACTCCGACCGCCCTTCGCCGGGGCCCTCGCTGGAAGAGCAGCCGACCAGCAGCAGCGCCCCTAGAAGAGTGGTCACACGGGCGCCTCTGCCTGGGCGACCCATTCAGTCCTCCTCGATCCGGGTGCACCAACCCGTACCCGGTATTCGGGCACAGGCTATGGCTACAAGGCAGGAGGTTCAGTTCCTGCTATGGCTACAAGGCAGGAGGTTCAGTTCCTGCCGGTTCTCATGGTCGCAGTCTCTGTAATCGGAGCTGCCAATCCGCAGCGATGTTACCTCGGTGCAGGCCATCGACTGCAAAAAACGGGCGAGGTGGACCCTCGTCGCGGCGATCGCCTGAATTACGCGTATCTTCCTGTCTTATAGTCTTTTATGCTGAAGAGAGCCCCGCGACCGATTGCGTCGGTCGGCACTCCGTACGACGGATCAACCCGATGTCCGGGTCATTCTGTCTCTCGCGTCACTCCCCTCGAGCGCGAGCGTCGCTGCTGCCCAGGACGTCCCCCAGCAGCACGGCAGCCTCCAACAGCACGAGGAGAATGCCGCCGATCAGGAGGAAGTGCAGGAACGGAGAAACAGCGTCGAGGAGGTAACCGTACTGGAAGATCGACAGTTGGGTCATGGCCGCCCCCGGAGAAGGAGTTCACCGGGTAAAGATGCAAACGGCGGTCCATTGCACCGTCTTCCTGCAACTATCTGTCATGCATGTAATTAGGACTT
>JBDHBK010000142.1:0-5627 GCA_039592635.1 Gemmatimonadota bacterium | reverse complement strand
ACCATCTCGGCCAGGGCATCCAGCATCGCGGGCGAAAATACCCCGACAGCCTCGCCAACAGCTGCGGCGTCACGCCGCGCGAAAGCCCGAAACACCGCCGCGAGCTCCGGCCGCTCCTTCTCGTCGAGCGCCTCGGCGACCCCGTTGGCCCACAGGGTCAGATCGGCTTCCTGCTCCTCGGGTCTCACGTCACCCTGTCTACCGCGTTGCCTGCCTGGCACGCCTCCAGCCAACCCATACGAACAGCACGCCCAGAACGAGCTGCGAAACGGGGATGCCGAGAGTGTCAAACGGTGCCGAACCCGAGTAGTAGGCCCAGAAGGCGAGGGCCGAGAGCAGCAACCACGCGATTCCGGCCAGATAGAACCAGTTCGTGCCTGTTCGAGACGGATTCTCTTCGCGAATCATGGATCCTCCCTATGCACCCCGAGCTGAGTCCACCCCGGCGAACGCGAGCTTCTTCAAGACCGAATACGCCCAGATGAACGCGACCAGGAAGACCAGGTCGGCGATGGCGAACGGCTTCCATATGAACGGCACCCCGGTCGTGAGCCAATGATAGAACACCACGGCGCAGTAGGAGACCTTGAGCAGGATGCCGAACGGAATGAGGCTGAGTTTGGCAACGGGGTCCCGGGCGATCGCCAGGAACATCAGGGCGAATACGATCAGAAGCGCGGCCGGAAACTGAACGTATCCGTAGTGGTTGGGCGGGGTGACGCCGACCCACTCGAACAGGGCCGGTGCCGCTACCAGAAACGCGATCCCCAGGATCCCATCGTACAGCGCGGCCACCACGAACAGGATTCGAATCGAGCGCGTGCTCATCAAAACACTCTCTCCTTCCGGCGAAGGCCCGGCGGTAGGGCCTCCTTGAATCGGTTGCGCCTCGACTGCGTGAACTCCTCGCAATACAGCTCGACCCCGAGTCGCTTGAAGCCCTCTACCAGCTCGTCCGGGGTCATGTTCTGCGGTCGATAGTTGAGGTCGAACAGCGTACAGCGGTCCCAGGCTTGGGGCTCGAGGATCCGCCCTTCCTGCTCCAGGCGATCGTACAGCGGAGTACCCGGGAACGGAGTGAGGATAGTGATCTGCACCTCGTACAGGCCCGCGTCGCGCACGAACTCGAACACATGATCGAAGATGTCCGGCGTGTGCCCATCGAGGCCGATCACGAAGCAGCCGTTTACGGTAATGCCGCGCGACTGGATCTTGCGGATCGCGTCCCGGTAGTCCGGGAATCTCTTGCGCTTCCAGTCGCTCGCGAGCTCCAGGCCCGCGAGACCCTCCTCGACCGGGCTCTCGAGGCCGATCAGCACCTGCGCACAGCCGCTCTCACGCATGAGGTCGAGAAGCTCGGGATCCCGGGCCACGGAAAGGTCGGTCTCGGCGAACCAGCGGAGTCTCTTCCCGCGGAGACGGGTCAGCAGCTCCGTCCAGTACGACCGGTTCACCAGCGCGTTGTCGTCTGCGAATTCGATGAACGGCCGCTCCCAGATCTCCAGGATGCGATCGATCTCGCGGACCACGTTGTCAACCGGTTTCTGCTTGTAACGGCCGGTCAGCAGAACGGAACTGGCGCAGAACTCGCACCGGTGGGGACATCCCCGGCTCGCCTGAACCGTGAGCCTGTTGTACTGCGAAATGTCCAGTAGCTCGAATGCCGGTATGGGGGCGTCGACGAGATCGTAGTCGAACGGCCGCGCATCGTAGACACTCCTAAGTCTGTGGCTCGCCGCGTCGGACAGGACCTGTGTCCAGCACGGCTCTCCCTCGCCAAGGACGACCGCGTCGCAGTGCTGCCCGGCTTCCTCGGGGAGCACGGTGACGTGCGGTCCTCCCATGACTACCGGGACGCCCGCCTCCCGGTACCGATCCGCCAGGTCGTAGGCCTCGAAGATCTGAGCGCTGTAGGACGAGATGGCCACCAGATCGAATCCATTTGGAAGCTCGTTCAGCGCCCTGGGATCCGGCACCTCCAGGTACTCGACCTCGTGCTCGGGTGGGGTGAGGGCTGCCAGGGTCAGAAGGCCAAGGCTGGGGAGCGACGCGATCGTCTCGCTGCGTTCCACGAATCCAGGCAGCGTGAGCCCGAGGCGGAGGAGCTCCTCGTCCACGCACCGGATACCGCTCATCGCCAGCAGGCCAATTCTCACAGGACCGCGAGCCTCCATACGAACAGTGCGAGCGCCAGCGTGACGGCTCCCGCGGGGACGAAGAACAGGTGTCGGAAGCCCTTCCGGTACGCGGACAGGTAGCACACGAGAGGCATGGCGACCGCACCGACCATCAGGAGAATGGCCGGAATCCGAATTCCCTCCTCTACGCCGACGGCCTCGACCGTAAGGTAGAAACCCAGGTTCAGCAGCCCGATGCCGAAGAACGAGATGTGCCCCAGTCGAACCATGCGCCGGCGCCAGTCGGCATATCCCCCGAGCCAGTCCTCCCGGTCGAAGAACAGGCCGGAGGTGGCCCCAGCGAGGGCCCCGAGAAGAAAGCCGATCCAGGCGGCGTACAGGTTGATCGTCATCGCGCTCACCGAAAGAGCGAAGGGGGTGAACGAAATGTAATGGCTTGGATTGGATCACGCCCGCGGAACCAGGGAGGCCTGGCGAAACGGAGCGCCCCCCCCAGGTGTATATCAACACACCGGGAGCGGGGCCAAGCCCATACGGGGCTAGTGCGGGCCGCTGTGAGAGCCGCCCCCACCCCGCTCTCGGCTACTCAGCCGGCACTGCCAGCTCCTCCCGCAGCCGTTCCAGTTCCGCCTCCAGTTCCATCCTGATCCCGGCGTACGCCGGGTCCTCCGCGCGGCTCGTCAGTTCGTGCGGGTCCGTCTCGAGGTCGAACAGCTCCCACTCGTCCGTGGCCGGGTAGCGGATCAGCTTGTACCGGTCGGTGGTCACTCCGTAGTGCTCGGCGACCGCGTGGGGTCCGTCGGCTTCGTAGTAATGATAGTAGAAGCTGGATCTCCAGTCGGGTGGGGCCTGGCCCGCGAGGAGCGGCACCAGGCTGCGCCCCTGCATGTGTGGCGGCGCTTCCAGGCCGGCCATGTCGAGAAACGTGGGGGCGAAGTCCAGGTTCGACACGATGGCCCCGGAGGAGCTGCCGGGCTCGGCCTGGCCCGGCCAGCGCACGAGAAGCGGGGTGCGGAACGACTCCTCGTACATCCAGCGTTTGTCGTACCAGCCGTGCTCGCCGAGGTAGAAGCCCTGATCCGAGGTGTAGACCACTACGGTGTTCTCGGACAGCCCTGCTTCATCGAGCCAGTCCAGGATCTGCCCCAGGTTGTCGTCGATCGAGGCGATGGTTCGCAGGTAGTCCTTGATGTAGCGCTGGTACTTCCAGCGGGTGAGATCGTCGCCTTCCGGCTCGTGCGCCCGGAACGCTTCGTTCCTCGGCCCGTAGGCGGCGTCCCAAGCCGTCTTCTGCCCGGCCGACATGCGCTCGAAGCCGGACGCTTGCCACTCGGGAAGGTCCGTCCCCGGCAGTGGCTCGAGCTTGAGGTCGTAGACGTCGAACATGTGCCGCGCGATCGTCATTTCCTGGTTTGCAGCTGGCGACGCACGCCCCGCGTAGTCGTCGAACAGGGTCTGGGGTTCGGGGATCGTCACGTTCTCGTACGTCGTCAGGTGATCCGGACCGGGCATCCAGCTCCGATGCGGAGCCTTGTGCTGGACCATGAGGAGGAAAGGACTCTCCGGATCGCGTCCATCACGCAGCCAGTCCAGGGCCAGATCCGTGATGATGTCGGTGACGTATCCGTCCCTCTGGTGCCGGGCCGCGGTGTCGGCAGCGGGAATCAGCAGGTCCGGGTTGTAGTATGCGCCCTGCCCGGGGAGGACCTCCCAGTGGCTAAATCCGGTGGGGTCGCTCTTCAGGTGCCACTTACCGATCATGGCCGTCTGGTAGCCGGCCTCGCGGAGCAGCTTCGGGAAGGTGACCTGTCCGCCATCGAACACGTCGGAGTTGTCACGCACTCCGTTCAGATGGCTGTAGCGCCCCGTCTGGATGACTGCCCGGGCCGGGGCGCAGATCGAGTTGGTGACCACGGCCCGATCGAACCGCATCCCGCCCTCGGCCAGGCGATCGATGTTCGGCGTCCGGTTGATGGCGGATCCGTACGCGCCGATGGCCTGGTAGGCGTGGTCGTCCGCGAACACGAACAGGATGTTCGGGCGCTCGGACCGTGCGGGAGGCTCCCCCGGCGCGCACGAGACCGCCGCGCCGGTGAGCAGGACGAGCAGCAGGACACCAGGACCGCCGAGATGGCGAAGCAGGCTCATGGTTCCCCCGAGGCTCAGGTCAGGCTGTCGAAGAACTCCTCCATCTTCGCACGCATGGCGGCATCCGGCAGACGCCCCATCGCCGCCCCCATGTTGTCGGTGGCGTAGTGCGGCTTGGCGGTTCCGGGGATCACGCAGGTCACCGCCGGGTGTCCCACGATGTACTTGAGGAAGAACTGTCCCCAGCTCTCGCAGTCGAACTCCCCGGCCCAGTCCGGCAGGGGGCGTTCGCCCACGGCGTCGAACAGCCGGCCGCGTCCGAACGGCACGTTGGCCAGCACGGCCATTCCCCGGTCAGCGGCAAGCGGCAGAATGACATCGGCCGCGTCCCGCGAGGCCAGCGAGTAGTTGACCTGGATGAAGTCCATGTCTTCCCGGCGCATCACGTCGGCGAACGCCTCGTACTGACGCCCGGAAGACGTGCTCATCCCGATGTAGCGTACGCGCCCCGCGTCCTTCAACTCGCGAAGCGTGGGAAGCTGGGTGTCGATGCCCACCAGGTTGTGCACCTGCAGCAGGTCGAAGCGGTCGGTCTGCAGTCGCTCGAACGAACTGGCGATTTCGGCGTTGCCTTCGTCCCGTCCTTCCTTGCGCACCTTGGTGGCGATGAACAGGTCGTCGCGGAACCCGAGTTCGGACACCAGGTCTCCGACGACGACTTCCGCGTTTCCGTACGACGGGGCCGTATCGACCAGGGTGCCGCCGAGCTTCCGGAACGTGGCCAGGGTCTCGCGAAGCGGGTCGATATCGGCCCCTGACGCCGCGACGTCGTACCTGCGCGCCGTCCCGATCCCCACGACCGGGATCTCCTCACCGGTGGACGGTACCGGGCGAGTGATGAGGTCGAACGGTCGCACCGGTCCCCGCGCGAGTCCGGGCCTGACTCCAAGGGCTACGGCCGCCGAGGCACCGGCGCCGATCTTTACCAGGTCACGTCGCGAGAGAGTCATCGCTTGCTCCTTGAGATGTGGCCGCCAGGGCCTCCTGGCGTCGCCCGAGCTGCAATCCGATCAGGGCCCACAGGCCGGCGACCGGCGCCGCGACGAGAGCGATCGCGCCTACGGTCATGCCCAGTGCCGCGAGGCCTGCGTAGATCCAGCCGTTGATCAAATCGCCACCACGGTACACGGCGGCGTCGATGAAGGCCTTCGACTTGTACTTCTCCTCGCGGTTGACGACGGTGAAGAGCACCTCGCGCGTCGGCTTGGCAACCGCATAGCGCAGCGACCGGTACAGGACCTGGACCACCACCAGCACGGCGAGGGTCGGGAAGATCCCCAGCGCGACGAAGCCGAACATCGAGATGATCGGAACCAGCGCGAGGCTCCACCCCATCCCGAG
>JBDHBK010000141.1:0-5630 GCA_039592635.1 Gemmatimonadota bacterium | reverse complement strand
TATGGACCCGACTCAAGCGCGCGGGTCTGTTGGCCGTCGTCCTCGTCGTGATCCAGATCATGCTCGGGGCGGTGACCGTGTGGCTCGAGCTTCCGCCGGCATCGGTGATTCTCCACCTGGGTACCGCCATGCTTCTGATGGGTCTCCTGATCGCGGCGGCCCTGCATGCCGGATCGGGCGTATCGGGTCGTACCATGAAGGTGTCGGATGCGGCCTCGGGCGCCGCGATGTGGACGGCCGTATACGGATTCGTGGTCGTGCTGGCCGGCGGCCTGGTGGCCAACCTTGACGCCGGGCACGCGTGCCAGGGCTTTCCCGCCTGCAATGGAAGCTGGATGCCCGGCGACAATCCGCTGATGCACATCCACTGGGGTCACCGCCTGCTCGCCTACGTGCTATTCGTCTGGACCCTGTTCCTGCCCGCGTTCGTGAAGAAGCGGCGGGCCGGGGATGCAGGTGCGAGGCGCGCGGCGATCACCGTGACCGTCCTGGTTCTTCTGCAGCTGCTGATCGCGGCTGGGATGGTATCGATGTCGCTGCCGGCCTGGATGCGGGCAACGCACGTGGCGCTGGGAGCCGCCGTCTTCGGTGCGCTGGTGTGGCTTGCCTGGACGGTGGCGAGGCCGGCTCAGGGAAGGTTGGGGGCTGTCGTCTAGACCGCCTCCAGCAGCGCGACGTGACCCAGCCCCCCGGCGGCGCAGACGCTGACCACGGACTTGCTTCCCGCCGGCATCGTGGCCAGCTCGGCGGCGGCCTGGGAGAGAATGCGTGCTCCGGTCGCTCCAAAGGGGTGACCGAGCGCCAGGCTGCCACCATTTGGGTTGATTCTCTCGCGGGGGAATGGACCCAGCTCCCGGTCGACCCGGGCGCGCTCACGAAGCCAGTTCCGGTCTTCCAGCGCTCGAATCGTGCACAGGACCTGTGCTGCGAAGGCCTCATGGATCTCCCAAATATCGATATCTCCGTAGGCAAGGTCTCTCCGTGCCAGCAAGCGCGGGATGGCCAGGGCCGGCGCCATGAGCAGGCCCTCTGCGTCGATGTCGACCGCGGCCTGCTCCCAGTCCACCAGCCGCACCATGGGGGCGTCGGGTGCCAATCGATGTCGGCCCTCCGCGTCGGTTACCCAGACGCTCGCCGCACCATCGGTGAGAGGGGATGAGTTGCCTGGTGTAATCGTACCGTGCTCCCTGTCGAATGCCGGTTTCAGGCGTTCCAGCCTTTCGATCGTGGAGTCGTCGCGCGGCAGGGTGTCGGCGTCGACGGGGTAGAGGCCCGGCGAGACGAGAAGGGAGCGGTAGAAGCCTTCGGCGCTTGCCCGAACGGCGTTCCAGTGACTCTCGGCCGCGAACACGTCCTGTTCCTCACGAGTGATGCCCCACTGGTTCGCCGTGGCCTCCGCGTGCTGGCCCATCGACCAACCCGTCGTGCGCTCTTTCACGGCTGGGATCGCCAGCCTGAGATCCTTGCGGCGCACCTGCATCAGATGCCGCAAGACGGCCCTGGCGCCTTTAGCGCCGGAAGTCCGACGAATCGTGCGGCTGAGGCCTCTGCTGAACCCGATAGGTGCACCGGACATCGAGTCAACGCCTCCGCACAGCGCCAGGTGAGCCCGGCGCGAACGAATCTGACCGGCCGCGACTGTCGCCCCGGCAAGGCTGGTTCCGCATTGCTGGATCACCGTCATCGAGGGCACGTGCGGGTCGAGTCCCGAGCCCAGCCACACCTCTCGTCCCCAGTTGCTGATGGAGAGCGATGGGATGACGGCGCCCCACAAGAACAGATCCACTCCCGTCCGGCCCTCGGGACCGGGACCGTGCCCGCTCAGGATGGACTGCTGGACGACCGGGAGGGACAGTTGAAGCGCATCGAAGTCCTGCAGCTCCCGGTCCATGCGGGCAAAGGGGCTTCGCAGCGAGGGAACGACGAAGACTTCGGGGGACATCGGGTGTTCCTTTCGTGAGGCCCAGAGCCAGGGACTCCTTGTCGCCGCCGGGTGGCGCGGTAGCGATGCACAGTGCAAGATGAGGGACCTTGCGGGAAGGCGCTACAGGCCGAACGATCCCGTCGGTTGAGAGGTCTGACGCCTCGCGGGAACAGACAAGCGTCTTTCTGAAGAAATTACATTGGACAGACATGCATAAAAATAGTGACAACAACAGGTTACCGCGCGTTCGCTTTGCCCCCAGCCCGACCGGCTACCTGCATGTCGGTGGCGCCCGAACGGCCCTGTTCAACTACCTGTTCGCCCGTCATCGCGGTGGGGCCTTCCTCCTTCGCATCGAGGACACCGACCGCGAGCGTTCGAGTGACGAGATGACCGGACAGATTCTCGAAGCCATGGCGTGGCTGGGCCTCGATGTGGACGAGCCTCCGGTGCACCAGGCTGACGGCCTGGAGAGGCACCGGGCCGACGTGAGCCGGATTCTGGGCGCGGGGCTGGCTTATCGGTGCTTCGCCTCCAAGGAAGAGCTCGACGAGCTGCGGGCGAAGGCGAGAGAGGATGTGGTGGCCTTTCGCTACCGCGCCACTCCGGAGTATGACGCGGCCGAAGCCGAGCGCCGGGCCGCGGCAGGCGAGCCGCACGCGGTGTTTTTCGAAGTGCCGTCGGGCGACATCACCTTTGACGACGCGGTGCACGGGCTGACCACGGTGCCGGGCGACAGCCTGGATGACTTCGTGATTCTCCGCTCGGACGGGACCCCGGTTTACAACATGGCGGTGGTGTCTGACGACGTTGACATGGGGATCACGCACGTGATACGCGGTGACGACCACCTCTCCAACACCCCCAAGCAGATCCTGATATACCGCGCCCTGGGTGCAGACCGTCCGGTGTTCGCTCATGTGCCCATGATCCTGGGACCGGACGGCAAGCGCCTGTCGAAGCGTCACGGCGCGGCCTCGGTCGAGGCATACAGAGATGAGGGAATCCTCCCGGCCGCACTCGTCAACTTCCTGGCGCTGCTCGGCTGGTCGCCCGGCGATGACCGCGAGATGATGGATCTGCCCGAGCTCATCGAGGCGTTCACCCTCGATCGAATCCTCAAGAAGGCCGGCGTGTTCGATCCGAAGAAGCTGGAATGGTTGAACGGGAAGTACCTGGACGCGACGCCCACCGAGCGACTGGTTCCCCTTGTGCTCGACGCGATGGACGCTGCGGGCCGGGAGATCGCCGCGGCCGATCCGGAGCGGTTCGCGGCCGTCGTTGACCTGCAGAAGACGCGGGCCCGAACGATCCCGGGTATTGCCGAGGCCAGCCTGCGTTACTTCGGGGAAGCGGTCGAGTACGATGAGAGCTCCGTGCAGAAACACTGGCTCAAGGATGCGCAGGCGGCCCGCGAGATCCTGGAGGATGAACGCGCCGTCCTCCTCTCGGCCGATCCGTTCGATTCCGAGCGCCTTGAGGCGGGCCTGCGCGGCGTCGCGGCTGAGCGGGAGGTGGGGTTCGGCAAGGTGATCGGACCGCTCCGCGTCGCACTGCTCGGGGTGCAGGACAGCCCCGGGATCTTCGACGTGGTTCTGTTGCTGGGCCGCGAGCGGGCAGTTCAGAGGATCGATGCGGCGCTCTCTGAGCTCGACCGGTTCGCGGAATCGTGACGCACGCCGACTGTCGTGAGATGAAGCGGGCGCTGGACCTGGCCCGGGAAGCGGCCGAGTGCCACGAGGTACCGGTGGGCGCGGTCGTCGTGGCGCCCGACGGGACAGTGTTCGGGGAGCGAAACCGAACCCGTGAGCTGGCCGATCCCACCGCACATGCGGAGATCATGGCCATCAGGAAGGCAGCGGCTCACCAGGGCGACTGGCGCCTGGAGGGCCACACCCTCTACGTCACCCTGGAGCCGTGCGCCATGTGCGCGGGAGCCATCGTGCTGTCGCGCGTCGAACGAGTCGTGTTCGGGGCGCACGACCCGAAGGCCGGGATGTGCGGCTCGCTGGGCAACCTGGTGCAGGACGCGCGACTGAATCACCGGGTGGAACTGGTTTCGGGCGTGCTTGAGGACCAGGCTTCGAGCCTTCTCAAGACCTTCTTCGCCGACCGGCGATAACCGACGCAGGGATCGATGACGGATTCATCCGATCGACTCGTACTCGTGGCGGGAGAGCTGCACGATCTGTCGGGCCAGGATCCCGAGTGGCCTGGCGGTCGCGAGACGTTGTTCCATCAGCCCGGAGCGCCGCTCCCGGCGCGAACTGACGTGGACGCGATTATACCCCTGGTGTCTCAGCGCGTGGGCGCGAACGAACTCGCCGGTCTCCCCTCGCTCAGGGTCGTGGCCAACTATGGCGTCGGTTACGACAACATCGACCTGGCCGCAGCGGCGCGCCGGCGCATCGTCGTCACCAACACGCCGGACGTTCTCACCGACGCGACGGCCGACCTCGCTCTCGCGCTCCTTCTCGCAGCCGCTCGTCGTCTGCCCGAAGGTCTCGATATGGCCCGAAGCGGCTCTTGGGAGGGCTGGCACCCGACTCAGCTTCTGGGCATGGGTCTGCAGGGCAGGGTACTCGGCATCCTGGGCGCGGGTCGCATCGGTGTGGCGACGGCTCGCCGGGCGGTCGGCTTCGGAATGGAGATAGTCTACTGGGATCGGTCCCCGTCTGCCGAGATGGAAGAGGCTGCTGACGGGAGACGGGTGCAGGATCTCGAATCGCTTCTCGCGCAGGCCGATATCGTCAGCGTCCACCTTCCGCTCACGCCAGAGACCCGCGAATTTCTCGACGCTGAACGGCTCGCCGCCATGAAGCCGGGGGCGATCCTGGTGAATACAGCGCGTGGGGCGGTCGTCCACCAGGCCGCACTGGTCGAGACCCTGCGCTCGGGCCACCTGGCAGCCGCCGGACTCGATGTGTTCGCGAACGAGCCGGAGATCCCCACGGAGCTTCGGGATCTGCCGAACTGCGTCGTACTTCCGCACCTGGGAAGCGCCACCCGCGAAGCCCGCCAGGCGATGTGGGACCTGGCGGCGGCTAACGCGATGGCGGTGCTTTCCGGAAAGGAGCCGCTCACTCCGGTGCTCTAGCCGGCGAGTCCCGCCGTCGAGCTCCGTCCTGGCTGCAGTGATGACGCTACCGGTCAGTGGCCCGGCGCTGTTCCACACCCGCGACCTGCACTCACAGCACGATCTTCTTATACTTGATTGAGGCGTCTGTTGTAATTCAGAGGAGAAAAGGCCGTGTCTGATCTGGTATCACGCCTGGGCGAGGCGCTGTCCGGCCGGTACGCAATCGAGCGCGAGATCGGCCGTGGAGGGATGGCCACGGTGTACCTGGCCACCGACCTGAAGCACAATCGCGAGGTGGCGCTGAAGGTCCTGCACCCGGAGCTGGCGGCCTCGGTGGGGCACGAGCGCTTCCTGCGCGAGATCGAGATCGTGGCCGGACTCACCCACCCGCGCATCCTCACCCTGATCGACTCCGGCGAAGCCGACGGTCTCCTCTTCTTCGTCATGCCATACGTGGAAGGAGACACCCTCAAGGAAAGGCTGGAGCGGGAGGGCGCCCTTCCGGTCGAAGAATCGCTGAAGATCGCGCGCGAGGTGGCCGACGCGCTGGCGTACGCGCACGACAAGGGAGTAATCCACCGTGACATCAAGCCGTCGAACATCCTGTTCGAGGCCGGTCACGCGGTA
>JBDHBK010000140.1:0-5684 GCA_039592635.1 Gemmatimonadota bacterium | reverse complement strand
GTATCCGTATCGCCGTGCTTCTGGGCTCGGTGCGTCCGGACAACTACACGCGAAAGGCAGCCGCGCTGGTCGTGGACGAGCTGCGGGGCCGCGGGGTCCACGTCGACGTCGTGGACCCGGCTGGCATGAGCCTGCCCCTGCCGGGCACCGGCACTTCGGAGGACGCCGAGCGGATGCAGGAGACGGTGCGCGAGGCCTCGGCGCTCATCGTGTGCACCCCCGAGTACCACGGGGGGCTCTCCAGCGTCATCAAGCTGATGATCGAGAACATGGGATTCCCGTCGGCCATGAGCGGCAAGCCGGCCGCCCTGCTCGGGGTCGCGGCCGGACGTATCGGGGCGATCAAGTCGCTGGAAATGCTGCGGTCGATCTGCTCGCATGTGGGCTGCCACGTTCTGCCGGCTCCCGTGTCGGTCGCCCGCGTGCAGGAGAAGTTCGACGACGATGGCAGTGTGCTGGATCCCGCCGTCGAGAAGAGCGTCCGGAGTCTGGCCACGAACATCCTCGACTATCTGGACCGTCACGTGTGCCCGCTGATCACGCTCGAGGCGATGGTGCGCGAGGTGGCGCCGGCCTAGGCCGGGAGCGGCGTCAGTAGCCCCCTGACGGCCGCAGCGTGACGTCGAGCTTCACTTCGTCACCCGAGAATCGAACCACCCGGATCACGGTCTCGTATCCGTTCCGTTCGATCCGGATCGTGCCTTCCCGATAGTGGCGGATGACCTTCCCGCTGCCGCCCGGCACATCCACACCGACCTCGGTCTCGCTCAGGTCGAACTCGTAGTCGACAGGCGCGTTGCCGATCAGGCGGAAGTCCTCCTCGAACCGGCTCGTCGTCACCCTTCCCGGGATGCCGCTGACCTTCGCATCAATTTCGATGTCGCCGCGCCGTTGCAGGTAGACCTCAGCGCCGACGGGATCGGTTCGGACGGATAGACTCTGGGCCGACCCGCACGCGGCGAGGGCCGGCATTGAGAGCAACAGAGCCAATCCGATCGATCTGCGCATGTTGCAGCCTCCGTTGATGGGAACTCGTGCAGTACACCGGAAGGCGAACGATGTGGCTCGCGCGACACGCGGAGGTGCAAGCGGGAGGACAGCTACTCCCTGTCACCGTCGGGCGTTGCGCCCGGTCACCACTCCAGGTCGACCACCCTGATGTCGCTCTCGTTCTCGTCGATGGTGAAGTAGAGGCGATCCCGACCGACTGTGAGGCTTCTCCTCTTCACGGCTCTCGAGGGATCGTCATATGCCACGACTTTCGTCGGATTCCCGCCCTCGGCCGGTACCCACCAGACGCCCGCCCACCCGTCCCCGTCGAGCGCGCTGAAGTACAGCCTCGACCCGTCGGGAGAGAGGCGACGTCCGCTTACGCCCGTGAGCCCGGGCGGGGGATCGTAGTAACCAAGGATGGTCCCGTCCATCGATACCCGTGCCAGTCGACGTTGTGCGTTGCACAGCAGGCTCTCGCCGTCGGGAGCCCAACCGTTCATGGAACACCCGAAATCCGTGACCTGAACCGGCTCGCTCCACGGCTCACCGACGCGCTCCCTGGTCACCATCCAGACCTCATTGGGTGGCCCGGGTTCGCGTCCCTCCGATTCGAAAGCGATAGCGAGACCGTCCGGCGACCAGCGCGCGACACCGTCGAAGCCAGGCAGGTCCGCCACCACCTCCGGAGTGCCTCCGTCCGACGGCACGACAAACACATCGTCGGAATAGAAGGCGATCTCGGTGCCATCCGGGGACCACTGGGGGTCGAACGCATAGCCGTCGACGAGATCGGCGACCAGCTGCTGCTCGCCGGCGTCCACTCTCTGTCTGTAGATGTCGTGGCCGCCCCGGCGCATGCTGGCGAAGGCCAGCCACTCGCCGTCCGGGGATTCGTCATGCAGCTCCACGAGCTGTTTGCCCCGGGTGACCTGCACGGCTTCACTGATCGAGGCCGTGCCCGATCTCGGAATCGGGATCGACCACACGTTCTGGTCTTCGATGAGCCGGGAGTAGGCGAGCTTCCTGCCGTCGGCCGAGATCGAGATCGTGTGGGGATCCGAAGAAGGAAGCACACTGCGCGCCGGCCCCAACGGTCCTTCCGGTCCCACCTCGACGGCGTAGATACCCCTGGCGCCGTCCCGATCCGAGACGAACAGGAGATGCCTGCCGTCGGGAAGCCACTGCGGGCTTACGTACACCCCCCTTCCACCTTCCGTGACGCGCATCGGCTCTCCGCCTCTTGAATCCAGGACCCAGATGCTGGACACAGCCACGTTGGGTGAACCCCAGACCCAGTAGGGGTTGCCGTTCACGTACGCTATTCTCGTTCCGTCGGGGGACCAGGCAAACGAATGCGGACCCCACGCATTCACTACGTGTACGCCCGCCAGCCGCGGCTCGGCCCTTTCCGGCTCTACGTATATGCTGTCCGACACCGGGCCGTTCCCGGCCGAAAAGACAGACCGGCTCCCGTCCCGCGACCATGCCCGCTGGAACGACTGCCGCGCGACGTCAATGGTCTGGATGAATCCGCCGAGCCTGCCTACCTGCTTCCAGTCACAGCGAGGGAACGAGTAGGTACAGAATCGGATGAACTGCCCGTCGGGCGTCCAGGAGGGCCAGAACTGGCCTTCGGCGGCGTCCCCCGCGGGGCGTACGCCACCGCCACCACCACCCTCCGCCGTGCTTCGCACGACGACGCGCGGTGTACGGGAGCTCTCATCCACGTACGCCACTTCGCTCCCATCCGGCGAGATCGCCGGCTGGACCTCCGCTCCTCCGTGCGTTACCACCGTCCCGCCCGATACCGTGATTTGCAGGGAGCCGCCGCTGCGCCAGTCCCTCGTCAGCCAAAGCGTGGCAGCGGCCACGACCGCCACTCCGAGCAGAATCGGCGCGACGACGCGCCACCGCGCGCGGGGTGGCGCTCGCCCTGGAGCCGCAGCCCCTTGAAGGTATGCGGGCGGAGTCACTTCCACTGGCATGACAGGTGTCGAAGCGAGCGTTGCTGCCTGCAGTGCTCTTCCGAAATCGGCTGCCGTGGCGAACCGGTCGGCCGGGACTCGCGCCAGCGCAGCGCCGATCACGTGGTCGAGCGCCGGCGGGACGGTGTCCCGCAGAAAGTGGAGGGCCGTCGGCGTCTCCGACATGCGCCTCGCCTGGATCATTTTCGGCGTCGCGCCCGTCAGAGGAGGCTCGCCTGCCAGCATCTCGTACAACACGCAGCCCAGCGAGTAGATGTCCGCCCGGCCGTCCACCGTCCCCTCCCCCGCCACCTGCTCCGGGCTGGCGTACAGGGGCGTGCCGACGCCCAGACCGGTCGTGGTCACCCGCTCTTCCCTGGCTGCCTCGATCGCCCTGGCGATTCCGAAGTCGGCGATCGTCGCGTGGCCCTCGGCAAGAAGAATGTTTCCCGGCTTGATGTCCCGGTGGATCACACCCTTCCGGTGCGCGTAGTCCAGTCCGTCCGCGACCTCCATCGCGATCCGTACCGACTCGTTCACCCCCATTTGGCCGTGTCGATCCAGACGCTGCCGGAGCGACTCGCCCTCGGCGTATGGCATCACGTAGTAGAGAAGCCCATCCGCCTCGCCGGATTCATAGAGCGGCAGAATGTGCGGGTGCTGAAGACCGGCGACGGTCTTGATCTCGTTCAGGAAGCGTTCAGCGCCGAGCGTCGCTGTCAGCTCCGGGTGCAGGACCTTGATCGCCACCTGGCGCTCGTGGCGGAGATCTCGCGCGAGGAACACCACGGCCATGCCGCCGCGGCCGATCGCGGACTCGACGGCGTAGCGGTCGGCAAGCGCTGACTTCAGGCGTTGGAGAACGTCTGGCATTCGGCGCTCCAAGGGCACGAAAAGTATGTGATCAATATATGGGAGAGGTACCCGGGACGCCTGTCGCGCGACGTGAGCCAGTGCCGCAGATCTTGCTCGAAAGCACCCGGGATCGCGCCCGCGGTGGAGCGCGACCGACCGGTTTCTACTGCACCGCGTTGATGACGGTGAACTTCCCGACGTGCTCGTCCCCCTCCGGCGTCACCACGTGGAAGAAGTAGACGGCGCTCGCCACGAACTGGTTGTTCCGGTTGCGCATGTCCCACTCCGCCCGGCCGCCTCCCGTGCCGTCGTTGTGATTCAGGATGTCGACCAGGATTCCCGCCACCGTGTAGATCCGGATCGTGGCTGTGGGAGGGAGATTCACGAACATGAACTTCTTCGTGGTCGGCGCCCTGTCGTATCGGCTGGAGCCCAGATAAGGGTCTGGGACGGTATGGACCTCTGACAGTTGGGCCGGGCCGAAAGTCGTCGCGTCCTCCACCAGCCAGTGGAAGGTGAGACCCGGCACGAGGACCGGCCTGGTTCCACTCCCGTTACCGGTGGCGTTGTCGTCGTAGAAATAACCGCGCGGGTCGGGGGTTTCGTAGCTCTCGGAGTCGGAATCTACGAGTCCGCTGTAGGTGCGAAGTGTCCACACCGTTCCGTCGGCTGGTAACTCTGAGAGCTCGAAGATGTACCGCTCCCCGTTCACGTACAGGCCGAAGCCCTCGCCTGTTTGCGACAGCCCCTCGTAGAAATTCTGCCCATCGGCGATCCCGTCCGTGCTCGTTGGGACGATGCTGGGTGTGTCCACCAGGTCAACGCTGGGTCCGACCGGAACAAAACCACCGGCGCCGGCTCCGCCGCACTCCCCTCCGCCCACCGCATCGCGGATGATCTCGAGAGCCGGGTCCAGATAGTTGAAGTCGTTCCAGTCGATGAACCCGTTTCCGTTCGCATCCGTCGTCAGGAAGCCCCAGCTGGCGCGCACTTTCGGCGCGAACGGCACGCCGGCGCCATGCGTGACATCCTGCACCTCGGCCAGCGTCCCCCCGCCCCACGTGAAGCGGACGTCCGCCGCCCGGCCCAACTTGGCCAGCGCCCTCTCGAAGCATTGCTTCTCGAATTGCGAGCAGCCGGTCCCACCGAAGCAACTGACGGACGCTCCCGCATCGATCGGCGTGTAGGCGATGGGGGCCCACACCGTGTCCACGTCGCTAAGGTGCCCGACCCGGATATATCGGGTGGGATCCGCCACGCTCTCCGAGCTTCCGTCGAACCACCTTGAACCGCCGTGAATCAGTCCGAATCGGCGGTTCTGCGGGCCCGCGGCGGCACTGTTGTTGATCGCCTCGTTGAACTCCGCAGTCATCCTGGCCTGCCCGCTCAGCATAGGCGGGAACCCTAAGGACTCCATCGCATCGGGGTCGAACGCGATCTCGGTATCGACCAGCTCGAAAGTCTGTGGCAAAGGCTCCTCACCGAAGGCTCCCCACCACGGAACGTAGATGTCGACCACCTCCAACGTCTGCTCTCCGTCGAGATCCACGGCCAGGTAGAGCTTGACGCACGTGTGAAACGGGTCCCCTCCGGCCGAGCACTCCGCCGTGGGCGTGCCGAACGAAGATCCGAGACTCAGGACCGGGACCACGCTGTCGATGCGGGCCGCCAGGTGATACTTGGGAAGCAGCTTCTCGACTAGCGGCTCGAAAACCGAGACGGTGGCGTCCGATGGTGGAAACGGGCCATCGAACGTGCCGGATTCCTCGTCGATCGTTGGAGTAAACGCTCCAGGGTCCAGTGGCTCACCGTCCGCTCCCGCCAGGAACAACTGGAGATTGGGCGCGACCAGGTTCGGAGCGTCCGCTCGCG
>JBDHBK010000139.1:0-6355 GCA_039592635.1 Gemmatimonadota bacterium | reverse complement strand
CGGCATGGCGACGGTCTATATCGCCGAGGATCTCAAGCACGGACGCCAGGTCGCCATCAAGGTCATGCATCCCGAGATCGCGGCGACCGTGGGCACCGGTCGGTTTCTGCGGGAGATCCAGATCGCGTCCCAGCTCGAGCACCCCCACGTGCTCTCGCTCATCGACTCCGGTGAAGCCGACGGATTGCCGTACTACGTCATGCCGTTCGTGCAGGGCGAGTCGATGCGGGAGAAGCTCGAACGAGAAGGCCACCTCCCGATCGAAGAGGCCGTCGGAATCGCGCGCGAAGTCGCGGACGGCCTCGGCTACGCGCACCGGCAGGGGGTGGTCCACCGCGACATCAAACCGGCGAACATCCTCCTCACCGAAGAGCACGCCCTGATCGCGGATTTTGGGCTCGGGCGCGCCATCGGGGTGGCCAGCGAGACCGGGGCCACGGCGACGGGGCTCGCCGTCGGAACACCCAGGTACATGAGCCCGGAGCAGGCAACCGGGCAGGAGGTCGATGGCCGGACGGACATCTACGCTCTCGGCTGCGTCCTGTGGGAGATGCTGGCCGGGCAGCCGCCGTACGACGGTCCGACACCCACCGCGATCCTCGCCCTCAAGGCGGCCGAGGAAGCGCCCGATGTGAGGGCTATACGTAAGACGGTATCGCCGGCGCTCGACCGGGTGCTTGCCCGGGCGATGGCACTCGATCCCGACGAGCGATATCCGACCGCGGGCGAGTTCGCCGCGGCGCTCGAGCGGCCGGAGCTAGAGAAGCGCCGCCGTCGGAGGTCGAGGAGAGCTCGCGTGCGCATCGCCGCGGCCGTCGTCCTTGGCCTCCTGGGCCTCGCGGGGTGGCGGCTGGGATGGCTGGCCGACCCGGCCGTTCCCCTCGATGCGCGACTGGTTGCCGTTCTGCCGTTCGATCACCTCGGGGGTGACCCGAGCCTCGATCCCCTGCGGAGCGTGGCGGCTGCGCGAATCGGTGGAGCCCTGGAAGAAACCGGCTTCGTGAGTGTCGTGGACCAGGGTCTTTCGGCCTCGCAGGCGGCGGATATCCCTCAGGCCTCCGAGGGCGACCCGGACGCGAGCGACGTCGCGACCCTGGCCGCAAGGCTCGGAAGCGGCCTCGTCGTGAGAGGAGAGTACTACGTCCAGGGCGATTCAGTCTATTTCCAGTCCCGTGTGCTGGACAGTTCCGAGCCCTCCAGCGCTTTCGTGCAGGGACCGTTCGCCTCCGCAAGCGCCTCCCCCTTGCCGGCCATCGATCAACTCGCCGAGGCCGTTAAGATCCGGATCGTCGGCGATCTCGAGTTCGGCGCTCATCGCCTTCGGTTCGGGGATCTCCCGGAATCGTACGAAGCGCTGCTCGTGGCGATCGAGGGGGTCAAGCAGTACGACGAGCCGGCCTCGGAGTGGGATGAGGAAGATGCCCTCGAGTTGTTCGAGCGTGCCGCGCGCATCGATCCGACGTGGGACTGGCCCGTCGGAATGTCCCTGATTCGCTACATCAACCTGTCGCTGTACGATACGGCTGATTCCCTGCGGGCGGTGCTCGATTCGCGCAGGGGCACGCTTCCGCCCTTGGAAGCCGACATGCGTCTCCCGTTCGCGACGGCATTGCTCGTAGACTCGGACCGACGCCAGGTGCTCGAGGTGTTCAGGACATGGACCGAGCAAACCTCCACAGCTCACTACATGGTGTCCTCGAGCGCCCAGGCCAACAACCGTCCAAGCGAGTGTCTGGACGTCCTTCGTGGTATCACGGCGGGCGATCAGTGGGACACCGTGCCCTGGTGCCTCCACTCCGCCGGGCGATACCAGGAGGAGTTGGACACCGTTCGAGCAGGTCTGCGCGCGAAACCCGACAACCCGATGCTGGTTCGCCGTGAGGCGGCGGCGCTCGCGGCGCTCGGAAGGGGTGAGGAGGCGCTCTCCATCGTACGAGGCAGCCGATCCATCGACGCCGGCGAGTGGAGGTTTGCGTTCACGGTGAACACGGGACTCGAGCTGCTGGCGCACGGTCGGGCCGAGGAAGGAGGGGAGGCCCTCAGCCTCGGAATCGCCTGGTACGAGGACCAGCCTCCATCCGAGTCGTCGCGCGCCCTGCACCGCTTCGAGTACGGTCGCGCACTCTACGCCGCTGGTCGCTGGGCTGAGGCCCAGGAGGTCCTGGCTTCCCTGGACACCGAGCTGGCGGACGACCCCCAGCTGTTCGGCCGGCCGATTCCCTGGGGATACCACAACTCAGATGTGATGCTGCTCGGATTCCTCGGCGCGCTTGCCGTGCGGCTGGGAGATCCGGAGGAAGCGGATCGCATCGACGACATCCTCAGGAACACGGATCGGCGCTTCCTGTTCGGCGAGCACCTGCACGCCCGGGCCGTGATCGCCGCCGTGCGGGGTGACCGCGACGCCGCCGTAGGCTTCCTGGCGGACGCCCTGTCCGCGGGCAAGATGTGGTACCACGGATGGCCCGGGGTGGGCCCGCGATGGGGCTTTCACATCGATCCGGACTTCGCCTCGCTGCGGGGCTACCCGCCGTTCGAGGAACTCATCGGGCCGCAGGACTGACGGGCAGCACCGTTCTCCTGGCTTCCCGCCGCCTACTCGGTCCGGGAGTCGAACCGCGGTCCAAGCAAAGCGGCGTAGGCCAACCCCAGCTCGTCACCCGTGTTTTCCTTCATATCCAGCCGGGTGAAGCCCAGAGCCTGATCCAGCATGTTCCGGGCTTCCGCTGTTCGGTCCAGCCCCAGGTAACAGTCCGCCAGCAGGGCCTCCGTGAGCGGACTGGCCGGATCCGCCCGTCGCAGCTCCGATTCCGCCTCCTCATAGGCACCGTCCCGCAGGTAGGAGAGGCCATACAGCAGATGCGCGGCGTCATCCAGGGCCTCCTGCCCCCGCCCTGCCAACTTTTCGGCCTCGAGTCGACTCGACTCCGTCTCACCCGCGAACCCATGAGCAAGACCGGAGGCCCAGATGTGCCGCGGGTGGTCAGGACCTCGAGCGGCAGCAGACTTCACGAGGAAATCCTCGATCGCCCGCCCATCGCCCAGGACTCCATCCGTGATCGCGGCCTGTTCGTACGCGGCCGCCACGTAGATGGGCCGATCCAGGCGCTCGGCCTCGCCGGCCGTCTGCAGGAAGGCCTCCACCGCCCGCTCTCCGATTCCGTCCAGCAGGTAGGAGTTGCCGAGGGCGAACAGCAGGTCCAGCCGCTCGCCAGGGGCGGCCAGCTCTAACGCTCTCCCGAGCACGTCGCGAGCCTCCTCCCCCCGCCCAGATAGCTGGAGGACGTTCGCCAGCCTGTCGTGCCACCCCGGCGGTGCCCCAAGGTCGATGGCGCGGCGGGCGTGATCGGCCGCCTCCGAATAGCGACCCAGCCACTGCAGCACCCAGGCATACGTCTCGTGCGCGTTGGGCAGCTCCGGTTCGAGGGTGACATAGGTCCGGGCGGCGGCCACGGCACGCTCGTTTCTTCCCGTTCGAAGATTGTAGGCCGCCAGGTAGTTGTAGGTGGGCGAGAAGTCCGGGAAACGGGCCGCGACAGCCTCCAGCGCATCGCGCTTCTGCTCCCAGGAGGTCATGGGTGCGGCCATGGCGAGCTGATACGCCAGAAAGGCCTCTCCCGGCATTCGGTCGACGGCCACCGCGAACAGTTGCTTTGCGAAGGCCCAATCCCGGCGGCACTTTCTCTGATACCAGGCCAGCCCGACGAGCTGTTCGTGGCCCGTCGCCGTCGCCAGGTACGAGAGTCCGCGTCGCGCCTCGGATTCCCGCTCTTCAGAGTCGAAGTCGGGGGCCGTGCAGGCGTGCATGACACGTGCGAGTCCGAACGCCGGATCCAGATCGAGTGCCCTCTCGAAGTGCTCCGCGGCCTTCACCTCGTAGTTCTGTACATCGGACAGCGCGACCCAGAACAGATCGATCGCTTTCTCGGACGTCGACGTGATCTCCAGTCGGGCGGCCACGTCAGACGGGGCTTCCTGGGCGGGCAGCGACATCGGTAGAAAGACGAGAAGCGTCAAGCAGGCAGTTCTCATGGCTCCTCCCGGTAACAAGGTGCCAAAGCGACCTGATAGAATGTACGGGCTTCGAGAATCACCTGCGAATCCCCGATCCTTGCCCATTTGACGGGCCATTGGACAGATTGGAGCGGGCTGCACACATCATCTTGAGAACAAGCGACACGGATGACGGGATCCAACAAGGTTTCTCGCGACGGGCGACTGCGCTCTTCATGGCAGGTTCTCGCCGTATATATCGGTGCGTCCTGGGTAGTCCTGCAGGTTGTCGACGTGCTCAAAGACAACATGGGACTCCCGGACTGGGTGTTCCCGTTTGCCGTGGCCCTGCTGTTAATCGGGCTGCCGATCATACTCGCCACGGCGATGATTCAGGGAAGGCCGGCGGCGGCAGCGCCGGATTCAGGTGTGTCCGAGTCCACGGTTCCGGCAGCCGGCCAGGCGCCCGCATCGGCCGGCGATATCTCTCCGCGTCGTCTGTTTACCTGGCGCAATGCCTTGCTGGGTGGAGCGGCGGCCTTCGTGCTGCTGACCGCCGTCACGACCGGGTTCATGTTCATGCGAAACCGGGGCATCGGCCCGGTCGGGTCGCTGGTCGCCAAGGGAGTCCTGGACGAGCGATCGGAACTCGTCCTTGCGGACTTCGAGTCGAGCGACCCAGACCTGGCGGCGACGGCCACCGAGGCGTTCCGAATCGATCTCTCCCAGTCTGACCTGGTGCGGGTGGTGGAGCCGGCCCGCATCGCAGGGGTCCTGGAACGCATGGAGAAGGAGCCCGCCACGGTCGACGGGTCGCTGGCACGCGAGGTCGCGATCCGCGAGGGGTGGCCCGCCGTGATCGTTGGCGACATCAACGAGGCCGGTGGTCGCTACGTCTTGTCGACGAGGCTACTGTCGGCGTCCGATGGTGCGGAACTGCTCGCGGTGCGCGAGACAGCCGCTGACGAAACAGAGATCGTCCCCGCGGTGGACCGGCTGTCGTCCCGCTTCCGCGAGCGGATCGGCGAGTCGTACTCGTCTCTCAGGGCCTCGCCCGCCCTCGAACAGGTCACCACGGGCTCTCTCGACGCACTGCGTCTGTACACGCAGGCCTTGGAAGCGGACGACCAGGGAGACGAACTGCGTGCGATCGGCCTGCTCGAGGAAGCAGTCTCCCGGGACTCGGCCTTCGCGATGGCGTGGCGCAAGCTCGGAACGATCATGAACAATCTGGGCATCAGCGGCGCCGAGGCCGCAAAGGCCCAGACCAAAGCCTTCGAGCACCGGGACAGGCTGACTGCCCGCGAACGCTACCTGACCGAGGGCACCTACTACATGGTGATCGCGCAGGATCTCGATCGCGCGATTCTCGCGTACGAGAACCTACTCGAGCTCGATCCCGGGGATGCCTGGGCCCTGAACAACGTGGCGATCCTCTACAGTGCGCGAGGCGACGACGAGAAGGCTCTCGAGTTCTACCAGCGATCTATTGCGGCCGATTCGGACAATACTACGGCCTATGGCAACGCGGCTTCGACCCTGCGCGACCTCGATCGACCTGAGGAGGCGGTACAGGTTCTCGAGCGGGCACTGGAAGTAGCCCCCGGCGGACCTGGGCGGGGGAAGTCCCTACTGGCGCTGGGCGACGGAGTCGCACATGGCCGTTCTCGAGATGAACCGTGGGCGTTTCGCCGAGTCGGAGATCCGGCGCCGGCGCGCAGCGAGGATCTCCGACGAGCAGGGCTGGTCCGGCACGTACCTGCAACGCGAGTCCTGGGCCGCATGGGCCTACCTGATGGCGAAGAAGGACCGGGCCGCGGCCGCACGGATTCTGGACGAGGCGCTGGAGCGTTACCCGGTCGAGGCCGTTCCGGACGGGCAAGCGCCGGTCCTGCCGTTGGCCAACATCTTTGCGGCCCTGGGCCGGGAGTCGGAGGCAGAAGTCCTGCTTGAGCGCCACCGGAACGCGGACGCTTCGTTCGCGACGGGTGGCTGGGAGGTAGCGCTGACGATCATGACCGAGGCAGAGCTCGCCGTCCAACGCGGTGAGTACGACGAGGCCATCGGCCTGCTCGAGGGCATGGAGCGCACGGTGTGCCCGGCCTGCGGATATCTGTGGGCCGGCGAGGCCGCCGACGCCGCGGGTCGGCCGGAAGAGGCGATCGCCTATTTCGAGCGCTACGTGGGGCGACCCTGGTGGGTTCGGAGCATCGTCGACGGTTGGACCCTTGGCTCCGTGCTCGAGCGACTCGGCGAACTCTACGACGGGCAGGGCGATCTGGAGAATGCCGCCGTCTACTACGCACAGTTCGTGGACCTGTGGTCCGAAGCCGATCCCGACGTCCAGCCGCGGGTCGAGACC
>JBDHBK010000138.1:0-5712 GCA_039592635.1 Gemmatimonadota bacterium | reverse complement strand
TTCGAGGGAGTCGATCGGCTGTTTCTCCTGACTCCACTGGCGCAGGACGAAGTGGACCAGGGCCTAGCCGCTGTCGAGGCCGCGAGGGAGGCTGGCGTGAAGCGCGTCGTCTTCATGTCCGTCCACCAGGCTGCCCAGGCGTCCCACATTCCCCACTTCGGAAGCAAGGTCGAGATCGCCCGCGCCCTCGAACGCTCGGGCATCCCCTACACGGTCATCGAGCCCAACAGTTTCTACCAGAACGACGTCGGCCTTCAGCAACCCCTGATGGCGTTTGGAGTCTATCCCATGCCGCTGGGCGCCGCGGGCCTCAACCGGGTGGACGTTCGGGACATCGCCGACGCGGCCGTGGCGGCGCTCACCGAAGATGGACACGAGGGCGAGCACTATCCGGTGGTCGGCCCGAGCGCGTGGACCGGCGAGGGCACGGCGCAGGCCTGGAGCGTAGCCCTGGGTTCGGGCGTGATCTACGGAGGCGACGATCTCGATTCGTGGGCACAGGCGGTGTCAGCCATGATGCCCGCGTGGTTGGTGGCAGATCTCAGGATCATGTTCGAGGACTTCCAGGCGAGCGGCCTGCTGGCGTCCGATGATGACTTTGCGAGGCAGCGCCGCCTGTTGGGCCGCGACCCGATACCGTTCGAGAGATTCGCGGCGGAAATGGCCTCGATGTGGAAGGAACAGGCCGCCGGGGCCTGAGCCTGGGGGAGGCTAGGGGGCGGGGGTGAGGGACTCTCCCGCCCAGCCGGTGAAAGCCCACAGCCTGTAGTCCGCCGTCACGCCCCTGCCACGCTTCCTGCTCGTGGGGCCGATCTCGATGGTCGTCGCGAACTTCTCCCCCAGGTCGCTCACGATCTGGCGAGCCCAACCGTCATCGATGTCCACGAAGACCAGGCAGTCGCCAACGCTTGCCGTGTCCTCGAAGCCAGGCCAGATGGCGTATTGGTTGCTGCGACGGCGGACGTTGAGCGAGAACACGGACGGTTGGTCCGGAAGGTGAAACGCGAGCTCGGAGGCTTCCTGGTACCGATTGGTCGCTACGTGCACGGCCGGGCACCCGGCGGCGATCAGCTGGTTTCGCGCGCCGTCGGTGACCCCCGCCAGCGACTCCCATCCGTGTCCCTGCGCGATCGGGTCGCGTCGGGCGTCGATGGGCAAAGCGGGAACGAGTGCCTGCACGTAGATCAACAGCACGATCCCGGCTCCGAGCCAAAGACCCCACTTCAGCCAGCTCTTTCCCCTGGTTCCCCAGGACGCAGCACCCAGCAGGACGACCCCGGCCACGTACGCCGGCGCCGGCCAGTTGGGCTCGACGTGTCGGCGGAGCGCGCTCAGCGCAAAAGTCCCGAATACGACGAGGCCAATACCGGCGAGGACCGTCTGCCGGGAGTCGTCTTCGCCGCGTACGCCCTTTCGCAGGGCCCTGAAGGTCGCGATCCCGATCATCACGAACAGGATCGGCGACACCAGGCCGAGCTGACCGCCCAGGTACTCGAGTTCCCGATTCACGGTGCCCAGCAGGCGGGCGACGAGGCCCGCGTCCGAAGCACTGCCTCCAAGTCCGTGGTCCAGCTGGAACGCGAATGAGGGCCAGCCGAGTTCCGCGTTCCACATGATCACGGGCGAGAAGGCGGCCAGTCCCAGTCCGACACCGATCCAGGGTCCGGGGCTCAGAAGCCGACGACGAAGCCGCGGGTCGAGCACGAAACCGAGTACGGCCCCCGCCGGAAGCAGCACGGCCGTGTACTTGGAGAGCAGCGCGGCCCCCAGGGCCAGTCCCGTGGCGCACCACCAGCCGATCTCGCCCATGCTGCCCGGTTCCTTCTCCACCGCTCGCACGAGCGCCCAGGTTCCGATGGCAAACGCGGCCAGCAGAGGTGCGTCGGGGGTCGCGAGCAGCAGGCCCGCAGCGGCCATAGGCATGACCGCCAGGGCGGCCGCGGCGATCAATGCGGCGCGTCCGCCTCCCAGCCGTCTGGCCAGAGCGATCGCGGCCAGGGATCCCACGAGGCTGAGGAGGATGGCCCCGAAGCGCACCCCGATCCGGGTGTCGCCGAACAGCGCCGTGCCGAAGGCGATGACCGCCGAAATCGCCGGGGGGTGGTCGAAATACGAAGCCGCCGGCCGGCGGGACCACTCCCAGTAGTACGTCTCGTCCGGCAGAAGGGGGACCAGTCCGGCCAGGACCAGGCGTACCGCCACCGAGGCCAGCACTACGGCGAGGGCTAGACGCCAGGCTCTGCTCTCGTCCTCGCCCGCGATCGACCCGTCGTTCGTCATGGTCTCCGTACCGGTCAGCCGGCTTCCAGCGAGTCGGCTGCCGCCGCGAGTCCCGCCGCGGCGTCCAGTTCGATCCCCTGCTGGCCGAAACCGTCGGCCAGGGCAGGCAGCAGGTTCAGCACGTTACGGGGCTGCGCCGAGTGCCCCATGCAGCCGATCCGGATGATCTTGCCCGCCAGGTCGCCGAGTCCCCCGGCGATCTCGATCCCGTGGGTGACCAGGATGTGTCGGCACAGGGCCTTCGCATCCACGCCTTCCGGGATCCGAACCGCGTTCAGGCTGGGCAGCCAGAAGGCGTCGTCCGGGTTCATGCTGAGGCCCATCGCCTCGACCCCAGCCTTGAGGGCTCCGGCGATGTGAAGGTGGCGCGCCCAGCGCTCCTCGATGCCCTCTTCCGCCACGAGACGCAGTGCCTCGCGCAGACCGTAGATGGCGGTGATGGGCGCCGTGTGATGATACGACCGGTCGTCGCCCCAGTAGCTCTCCAGCAGGCCCACGTCCAGGTACCAGCTCCGCACCAACTCACTGCGGTTTCGGACCTTGTCGAAAGCCCGGTCGTTGAGCGTGAGGGGGCTGGCGCCCGGCGGGCAGGACAGGCACTTCTGTCCACCCGAGTAGGCCACATCGATGTTCCACTCGTCCACCCGCAACTCGACGCCCCCGAGCGAGGTGACCGTGTCCGCGATCACGTAGGCGCCGTGGTCATGCGCGATCGCCGTGAGGTCGGGCACGTCTGGCTGCAGCGCCCCGGTGCTGGTCTCCGCGTGCACGAACCCGAACACCTTCGGCCGGTGCTGCTCGAACGCGGATCGAACGTCAGCCGGATCCAACGGCTCTCCCCACGGCGCATTCACATGCACCACCTCGCCCCCCGCGCGTCGAGCCATGCTATCCATCCGTGCGCCGAAATATCCGTTGGTCGGCACGAGGACCACATCGCCAGGCTCGACCATGTTGGCGAACGCCGCCTCCATGGCCGCCGATCCCGTGCCGCTCACCGGGATCGTCCAGCGGTTGTCGGTACGGAAGGTGTACCGAAGCAGGGCCTGTACCTCCTGCATGATCTCGATGAACGCCGGATCCAGGTGGCCCACGAGCGGCGTGCTCATTGCGCGCAGAACTCTCGGGTGCACGTCGCTGGGTCCGGGTCCCATCAGGATCCGGTCCGGGGGATTGAGGTCGTCGACATCAGGCTTGTGCATTATCGCTCTTCTGGTTGGAGTGGTTGCAGCCGCTCGAGCCGCCTCAGTCCACTGCCCCTTCGACCCGGTCCGCCGGGACGGACACCCGTATCACGCCTCTGAAGTCTCCCACTGTGTAGCCTGTCGCCAGATCGTCGGGGTAGCGCTCGTCGAGGATCGCCTGGACCGTGGGGTCGATCTCTCCCGCGGAGCCGTGGCAGCCGAGACACGGGGGGGCCACGACAAGGGGGCGATAGAAGCGGTACTCCTCGCGCGACGCCTTCTGTACCCACGAGCCAGGCAGCTGGCCGGAATCGGCAAGAGCTGACTCGAAGTACCTCAGTGCCTCCGTTTCATCTTCGTCGGGAGCGTTGGCAGGGTTCCGATACTTCATGCTCGTCCGCTTGACGTCCAGGCCCTGCTCCTGCGCGACTCCAGCCGTCAACTGGATGGCGCTGGTGGAGCAGAAATCCACTGCGTGAACCGCACCGCCTTCCTGCATCGCAGCGGTGAGCTGAGTGACCAGAGTCCCCATGAGGGCCTGTGAGGCCGAACTTCCGAGCTCGAACACCGCGACCTCGATCTCGGGACTCACTTCATCGTCTTCAGAGCCTCCGCATGCCGCGGCGGTCAAGATCAGCAAGAGCGCGAGTAGTCCGCGGGCAAGCCTGTCCATACACGAACCTCCCTTTAGGGCACGTACCGAAAACTCCCTGAAGATCTTGCACCCTGCGGAAAAGTGCCACCATGCCCGGAGCATGCCCGGGTTCGGCGTATTTCGGGTTTTGTTCGGTTCACCATGAGTTGTCACGCACCGAAGTGATGCTGTAAATAACGTTTTTGCAACATCTTGACAGATCGCTAGTGGCTGGCACGTATACGCATTCAGCACCGGGTGTCCCCCTGGAACAGCCAAATCGCGAGCGGTCCGTGAATTGCACTTTCACCCCGCGAATGAGTGGGTGCGCGAGGCACCCGATGCAACTCGAACGGAGTACGAACGGATCTCATGGCCCGTCTTTGCAGAGGTAATCAGAGAGGCTTCACGCTCGTCGAACTGCTGATCGGGATTACGATCATGAGTGTGGTGGGGCTGATGGCGAACACGTCGTTCCGGAACTTCAGGCAGCGCACGATTCTGAACAGGGCTGCCCAGGTCGTGGCAGCCGACGCGGCGCTGACCCGGACCTACGCGATTCGGCAGCGCACCAACATCTCGCTCGTGGCCGACGAAAGTAGCCAGAGCTACCAGATCCGCGATGCAAGCGGGACAGTGCTGAAGACGCGCTGGTTCGATGGCGACTCAGATCTTCGGCTTGATTCGCTGAACATCGTCAACACCGGCGACTCACTGACTTTCAACGCACGAGGGATGCTCGTATCGGCTTTCGCGGTAATCGACATCGGCACCGATGCAGGCTCCAAGCGGGTGATCGTAAATGGGCTCGGGCGTCACCGGGTCGTCACGAATTGAGGTCCGAGCGATGACCTTGTATGCGAAGGTGAAAGCGAAACTCGATGACGAGAGCGGATTCGGACTTGTTGAAACGTTGATCGCATTGACGATTCTTGTCATCGGACTGATCGCCGTCAGCGGTTTGAGCCTCGCCTCAGCCGGCCAGGCGCGTATCGCGAACTGGCGCAGCCAGCAGGTTTCGGTCGCCCAGATGGTGCTGGAGGACGTCCAGAGCGATGGCTGGAGCTCCGCGGTAAGTGCCATCGATACCGTCAATGTGGCCGGCCACGATTATCCGGTGAAGGTCTCTGTTTCCAGGGTCTCGAGCCGGGTGAAGCAAGTCACGATCGCCGTCGCCGGCGTCGGAGACGTCGACGCCGTCGTGTACCGGACCCGGTTGTACAAGCCGAGGCCCCTGCCGGACCCGGTTCCGGTCACTCCGTAGAGAGAAGCTAGAGAATGAATCGGATCAAGTCGCAGGACGGGTTCACGTTGGTCGAGGCTCTGATCGGTTTGGTGATCAGTGGTCTCCTGGCTCCTGCCGTGCTCTCTCTCGTGCTCGGACAGAGCCGGT
This sequence comes from Gemmatimonadota bacterium, assembly GCA_039592635.1. Classification (GTDB taxonomy): domain Bacteria; phylum Gemmatimonadota; class Gemmatimonadetes; order Palauibacterales; family Palauibacteraceae; genus Benthicola. Next base: position 221 of record JBDHBK010000138.1, on the reverse strand, counting down.
TCTACGAGCGCACGGACGACCAGATCTGGGCCGAACAGAGCAACCGGGCCACTTTCGACCTGGTGTCTTCGGAGCTTCACATGGCATCGGCCGAGGACCTTCTCGCAGCAGAGTCCGATTCCGTGGCCATTCGCTTCGACATCATGCGCGCGATCGTCTGTGACTCCACCGCGGCCGACGCTGCCACCCTGATGGTATACGACACCGTCGCAGCCTGGGGC
>JBDHBK010000137.1:0-5727 GCA_039592635.1 Gemmatimonadota bacterium | reverse complement strand
ACGAGACCTACGACGTCGTAGCGTTCGGCTTCCTCGACGCCCACACCACGACGGCCCTCGCCAACGCCCGATTGGACCACTACGTCTACGCGCTGGAGAGCTTCGAACGCGTCAAGGACCTCCTCGAACCCGGCGGGATCGTCTGCGTGGCTTTCTCGCCGCTGCGTCCGTTCATCGTGGACCGGCTGGCTGGCGAGTTGAGAGAGGTGTTCGGCAGCGAGCCCCTGGCGTACTACTTCGCTGGTGGCGCCACGGGATCCACGGGGGTACTGCTCGTGGCGGGCGACCTGGAGACGGCGGGCGCAAGAATCGCCAGTCAGCCGGAACTGGCTTCGCTGGCTGCACTCCGAGACGAGATGCCGGAGCCCCTCACGTACACCACGCGACCTGCCACCGACGACTGGCCCTACCTGTACCTCGACCAACCGAGGATCCCCTTGTTGTTCGGGCTGCTTGCCGGAATCCTGGCGCTCCTGGTCGTGTTCTCCGCCCGGACCATTAAGCTGCCCAGAGCCATGTCGCCGCGCAGGTGGGGCATGGAAGCATGGCATTTCTTCTTCCTCGGGGCCGCGTTTCTCCTCCTCGAGGTACAGAACATCAGCAAGGCCTCGGTGGTGCTGGGCAATACGTGGCTGGTCAACGCCATCATCATTTCCGGTGTGCTGTCCATGATCCTGGCTGCGAACGTCGTGGTGCTGCGCTGGAAGAAGATCCCGCTGGGACCCGTGTATGGAATCCTGCTGGCGGTAGTGGTGGGTCTCTATTTCGTAGACCTGGCCTCGTTCGCGTTCCTGCCCTTCGCCGTGAAGGCGCTGATCGTCGGATCGCTGGCGACGCTGCCCATGGCGTTCAGCGGGGTCGCCTTCGCGCGGGCCTTCGAGGTGGCCAGCCGAAAGGACCACGCCCTCGGGGCCAACCTGATCGGCGCGCTGGCGGGGGCAGTCCTGGAGTCGGTGAGTTTCGTGGTGGGGATTCGGGCGCTGCTCGTGGCGGTCGGCCTGCTGTACCTGGCGGCGGCTCTGACACGGCCGGGCAGGGGAGAGCGCACTGCGACCGAGCCCGTGAGAGAGTCCTGACCGGCTCGCTTCAGGATTCCGGATCCTCGATCAGCGGGACGAATCGCACTCCCTCGATATCCTCGACGTCGAACTCGCTGCCCTGCTTCCGGTAGCGGCGTACGATCTGCAAGCGGTCGTCTCCGACCGGAGCGATCAGAACGCCTTGTTCACCCAGCTGATCGCGAAGCGCGGCAGGTACGGCGGGCGCTGCGGCAGTCACGATGATGCGATCGAATGGCGCCTCCTCCGGCCACCCCCGGCTTCCGTCTCCCAGGCGCAGGGTGACGCTCCCGAATCCCGTTTCGGCCAGTGCCCCCGCTGCCCTCTCATGGAGCTGGGGCACTCTCTCGATGCTGAATACCGTCATGCCGCAAGCCGCCAGGATCGCCGCCTGGTAGCCAGACCCGGTACCTACTTCGAGGACGCGGATACCCGGGGTTGGGAGCAGAGCCGCGGTCATCAGGGCCACGACGTAGGGCTGCGAAATGGTGGCGCCGTACCCGATCGGGAGGGCGCAATCGGCATAGGCCGCGCGGGCCTGAGAGTCCGGTACGAATGCATGCCGGGGCACGAGGCTCATGGCCCGAAGCACCACCTCGTCGGAGATTCCCCGCCGACGGATCTGCCGGTCCACCATCTCCCGGCGCTGTCGTTCGTGGCTGCGTTCGCTTAGAAAGCCCATGGTCACCCGAAGAATACTGGCGGGCGCGTCCCGTTGCCGCAAAGGCCAAGGGCTGCCTAGCTTCCCATCATGAATACACCCGCATCGGAACGCGTCCGCCTGACCCAGTATTCGCACGGCGCCGGCTGAGCCTGCAAGCTGGGTCCGGAGGACCTGAAGAAGATACTCGCCGTACTGCCGGCTTCCGATGACGAGAACCTGTTGGTGGGTCTCGAGGCCCCGGACGACGCCGCCGTGTACTCGCTCGGCGACGGGCGCCTGCTCGTGGCCAGCGTGGATTTCTTCACGCCGGTAGTCGATGATCCGGAGGACTTCGGGGCGATCGCCGCCGCGAATGCTCTCAGCGACCTGTATGCCATGGGCGCCACGCCGGCGTTCGCGCTCAGCGTTCTGGCAGTTCCGGCTTCGACGCTCTCCATGGACGTGGTCGCGGGTATCTTGAAGGGGGCCGCAGCCACGTGCGAAGAGGCGGGGATCGTGATCGCTGGCGGGCACTCGATCGATGACAACGAGCCCAAGTTCGGTCTCGTGGCGCTGGGATTCGCCGAGAGCGATCGCGTGTACCGGAAGTCGGGCGCCCGGCCCGGCGATGCCATCGTACTGGGCAAGGCCCTGGGAACGGGGATCATCGCCACGGCCCTCAAACGGGAGGCGGCGGACGCTCCGACCGTGCGGGCTGCGGTCCGCTCGATGAGGCAGCTGAACCGGGAAGCGGTCGTCCTCCTGCAGGGCCACGAGGTGCATGCCCTGACCGACGTCACAGGTTTCGGGCTGCTCGGTCACCTGCGTGAGGTGTGTGCGGCCTCGGCGGTGTCCGCCCGGGTGTTCGCTTCGGCGCCCCGCTTTCTGCCCGAGACGTTGGATCTGGCGGAGGCCGGTTTCGTGCCAGGAGGCACGCTCAGGAACCGGGAGGCGATCGAGCCGGTGACCGGCTGGGAGCCCGGAATTTCCGATGCACTGAGAACGGCTCTGTGCGACGCCCAGACGTCGGGCGGATTGCTGGCTATCGTCCCGAAGCACGAGGCCTCGGAGCTGGCAGCCGAGTGGGAGTCGGCGGGCTACGCCGCGTCGGTGGTAGGGACGATCGAAGAGCAAGCGAAACCGATGTTGATCGTGGAGGAGTGATGACTTCGACTCCAGGCGGCGGGATGTTCTCGCGGGATCCGGATCTTCCGAACCTGATCGTTACCAGCCACCCGCTTCTGCGGCACAAGGTGACGCTTCTCAGGAAGCGCGACACGCCGAAGAAGATTTTCAAGGAGCTCGTGGACGAGATCGCGATGCTCCTGGCGTACGAGGTCACCTCGGATCTCGGCACCGAGACGGTTCGAGTGGAGACGCCACTCGAGTCCACCACGGGCGACATCGTATTGGGCGAGCGACTGACCCTCGTTCCGATACTCCGGGCGGGCCTCGGGATGGTGGACGGCGTCCTGAACCTGATTCCGACGATGCGCGTGGGACATATAGGACTGCAGCGCGACCACGATACCCTGGAGCCCATCGACTATTACTTCAAGATCCCGCTTCCCCTCGCTGAGAGCGTGTTCATCGTGGTAGACCCGATGCTGGCGACCGGGGGCTCGGCCAGCGCCGCGGTCACCTACCTCAAGAAATCCGGGGCCAGGCACATCCGGATGATGTGCATCGTAGCGGCGCCGGAGGGGGCCCGGCGCATGTTCGAGGACCACCCCGACGTACCGGTCTACTCTGCGGCCCTGGACCGCGAACTGAACGAACGAGGCTACATCCTGCCCGGACTCGGAGACGCGGGGGATCGGCTGTTCGGGACGGAGTGACCGGGTCGGTCGGCGGCCCGAGGACTACGGACCCGACCGGGGAACTCCCTGCGGGTGCGACGGCCAGGAACTCATGGGGTCTGCTTCTCGCCCGGCCCGGGACAGGGCCCTGCGGCGCTCGCGCCGCCAGATCCGTGGAGGTCTCGGGGTGCGGTGGGTACGCGTCCACGTACTCGGGATGAGCAGCACCAGCAGCGTATAAAATTCCAGCCTCCCCATTAGCATCAGCACGGACAGGGTAATGAGGGCCGGTCCATCCATGTGTCCGTAGTTCGCGGCCGGTCCCACCTCGCCGAGACCGGGCCCGATGCTCGACAGGGCGGCCAGCGAGGCGCTGAGCGCCGTCACGAGGTCGTGTCCCAGCGCGGCCAGGATCAGCGTGCCGACGGCATGGGTCGCCATGTACATGGCCAGAAATGCCAGCACTTTGAGCACCAGGTCCTCGCGAATCGGCTTGCCGCCCACTCGCGTGATGATCACGGCGCGTGGGTGCAGGACCTTCCGGATCTCATCGAGGACATGCTGAGTAACCACAGCCCCCCGAATTACCTTGAAGCCGCCCCCCGTCGATCCGCCCATGCCCCCCAGGAACATCAGGCCGATAAGGAGCACCTGGGCCACGATCGGCCACGCGGCGAAATCCGCGGTTCCGAAGCCGGTCGTACTATGGACCGAAATCACCGAGAAGCTGGCGCGACGAACCAGCTCGAGGGAGAAAGCCCCCTCGGACATGCCGAGCGCGAAGATGCAAATCGTCGACACGGCCAGGACCGACGCCAGGTACCACCGCCACTCGGCGTTGCGGAACATCTCACGCGGGTGTCCGGTGAACGTCCGGTAGTGAAGCGTGAAGTTCACGCCGGCCAGAAACATGGCCAGCATCGTGACCCACTGGATCGCCGGCGAGTAGTAGCCCATCGACGCGGTGCGAGTCGAGAAGCCACCCGTGGCCAGCGCGCTCATGGCGTGGTTCACGGCGTCAAACAGGCTCATGCCCAGGATCAGGTAGGCAATCCCAAGAATCACTGTCATCGCTACATACACGCCCCATAGAAGGCGAGCTGTGGTGGCGATGCGTGGCTGCACCTTGTCCGTCGTCATCCCCGGTGCCTCAGCCGAGAACAGCTGCGCGCCTCCCACTCCGATGAGCGGAAGAATGGCCACGCCGAGCACGATGATGCCCATGCCGCCGATCCAATGTGACAGGCTGCGCCACAGGAGAATGCTCGCGGGCAGTTCCTCGATCACGGCGAAGACGGTGGCCCCCGTGGTCGTGAATCCGGAGACGGACTCGAAGATCGCCCAGGCGACCGAACTCGTGGTCCCGGTCAGCAGGAAGGGCAGGGCCCCGGTCAGCACGATCCCGAGCCACCCGAGTCCGACGATCGCGAGCGCCTCGCGCGGGGAGAGATCGACGTCGCGCGGAGTGAGTGTGAAGAAAGCCAGCCCCAGCAAGCCGGGAACCAGCAGAGAGACCAGCCAACCCAGCCACATGCCCTCAAAGACCCCGAGGACGCCCGCCGGGATCATGGCGACCGCCGCGGCCATCAGCAGGCCGCCAAGGACATGGAGGATTTCGCCGTATCTCACCGGTCGCTCTCTCGGACGGGTGTGATCAGGATGGGAATAGCGCGGTCACGCCCGACACCGCATCGGCGAGGGCAAACACGATGGCTTCGTCGCCGGCCTGAAGCGTGTCACTCCCCCTCGGAATGATCATCTTCTCGTCGCGCACGATGGTCGCGAGGATGGCGTGCTCGGGGAGCTGGATATCCTCGATCCGTCTCCCGATCAGCGGGTTGTCGGCCGAGACGATGAAATCGATGACCTCCGCATCCGAGTCCTTGAACACGGTTACGTTCTGGATCGAACCGCGCCGGACGTGCTGCAGGATGGCGTTGGCCGCACTGATCCGCGGGCTGACCGCGGTCTCGAGTCCGATCCGACGCGCCAGGGGCAGGTAGTCTGTGCGGTTCAGCAGTGTGATGATCTGCTTGACCCCCAGGTCCCTGGCCACGAGCGACGAGATGATGTTCATCTCGTCCTCGTCCGTGAACGCGACGAATGCGTCCGTCTCACCGACACCCTCGAACTCGAGAAGCTCGACATCCGTCGCGTCGCCTCGCAGGATCAGGGTGCGCTCCAGTCGAACGGCGAACTCGTGCGCCATCTCGGGGTCAGCGATCAG
>JBDHBK010000136.1:0-5733 GCA_039592635.1 Gemmatimonadota bacterium | reverse complement strand
TGGTCCAGCTCAGGATGGACGCCCCGCCAGGATCATCTTCGAGCTTGAACTTCACGTACACCGAGGGCTCCGATACGACGCGATAGCCCTGCGCCACCTCGTGACTCGATAGTCCGGTGCCACACCGCGGACAGTATGGAAGAACCTTGTAACCCTTGTACAGCAGGCCTTTTCGGTGAATCTCGGCCAGGGCCCACCATACGGACTCGATGTAGGCCGGCGTACACGTGACGTAGGCGTTCTCGTAGTCTAGCCAGTATCCGATCCGCCGGGACAGCCGCTCCCAGTCTTCCTTGTAGGTGAACAGGTTGTCCCTGCAGACCTGGTTGAAACGCGCGATCCCGATGCGCTCGATTTCGGGTTTGCCAGAGATGCCGAGTTGCTTTTCGGCCTCGATCTCGACGGGAAGACCGTGTGTGTCCCAACCCGCGATCCTCGTCACGTGCCACCCGGCCATCGCCCGGTACCTGGCCACCGTGTCCTTGATGGTCCGCGCGAGCAAGTGGTGGACACCCGGCTTTCCGTTGGCCGTCGGAGGACCCTCGTAGAACACGAACTCGGGAGCGTCGCGCCGTGCCTCGAGACCCCGATGGAACGTGTCCTCGGCGTCCCAGGCCTCCAGGACCTCCGTCTCCAGTTCGGTAACGCTCTCGGGAAGCGGACGATAGCTCATGAGCCCCGGGCCGCCGGTCCCCAGGCAGTCACACTGCTCACCCGTCATCCCCACTGTCGGTATCGGGGGCCTCCACCTCCGGCTCAGCCTCGGGCGCCCCCTCCAGTCGCGCTTCCTCGTAGGACACCTCGGCCAAGAACCGGTCGAGTAGCGAGCGCAACCCACGCAGGTAACTGGCGCGGCGGGCGTGCAGATCGGCCAGGGCTCGCTCCGAGTCCTCGGCCGACCGCCGGGCCTCGCTCACCAGCTTTTCGGCGTGCTGATCGGCTTCCTGAATCCGCAGACCCGCCTGCTTCTCGGCCTGCAGCCGAGCCTCCTCGCGGAGTTCCTGGGCGGCGATGAGAGCCTCGTTGAGGGCCCGCTCCCGCTCCTCGAAACCGCCGAGGCGCTCACGGAGCAGCGTCACCTGTTCCTTCAGTCGCACCTCCTCCTGTACCACCGCCTCCAAGCGATCCGCCACCAGGTCCAGAAAGGCGTCCACTTGCCCTGGATCGTACCCCCGCACCGTGCGGCGCAGGTCGTCCTTCTTCTTCCGCACATCCAGCGGAGTCAGGTCCATCGTACCTCCGGTCTCTCTCCCAATAGCACTGTCCCGAGGCGGACCTCCGTGCTGCCCTCCTCAACGGCAATCTCGAAGTCGTTGCTCATGCCCATCGACAGGGTCCTGCCGTCGAAGCCCGGCAGTTCGGCCTGGCAGCGCGCCAGGCACTCTCGAGCGGTCGAAAACGTCCGCCGCAGCACCCGTTCCTCTGCCGTGAACGGCGCCATGGTCATCAACCCCCCGACCCTGATGCGCCCGAGGTCGAGCATCTCGCCAATGGCATCGACCAGCTGCCCGGGCTCCAGTCCGCTCTTCTGCCGCTCCCCACCCGCGTTGACCTGGACCAGTATCGGAACGCTCGGCCGCTCCGCCTTCTCAGCCTCGGCGTGCAGGCGACGGGCGAGCCGCACGGAGTCCACCGATTCGATGACGTCGAACACACGGATCGCCCGGCCGGCTTTGTTCCGCTGCAGATGCCCGACCATTTGCCACCGGACTCCCAGCGCTCCAAGTGCCTCGCGCTTCGCCTCGGCTTCTCCAACCCGGTTCTCGCCGATCGCCTCACAACCCGCGCCGGCCACCGCCTCCAGCATGGACGGAGGGTGCCCCTTGGTGATCGGAAGCACGCATACGTCCAAACCTGAACGTCCGGATCGCTCGGCCGCCCGTGCGATGGTCTCCCGGATCTCGAGGACTCGGTCCCTGATCTGCTTTTCATTCACGGCGGGAGTCTACGGCCGGTCACGCGGAGCGGCAACGGATACGTCGATCGTCGCCCGCCAGTGCCCGACCCACCAAAGCAAAGAGCCGCCCGCCAGAGGCGAGCGGCTCACGCTACGGCTGACGGAGAGGACTGGCGCCTATCGCGAAACGCTGAAGTCGATAGGCTGAGCGATCCACACCCCGACCGGCTTGTCACGGTTCATGGCCGGCGAGAACTCCATCTGCTCGACGATCTGGGCCGCGGCGTTGTCCAATGCGGGATACCCGCTGGATGTGTGGATCTGTGACCGGGCGGCAGAGCCGCCCTCGTCCACGAACACCCACAGGAGGACTCGTCCACCGATGCCGGCTTCCTTGAGCATCGGAGGATAAAGGCGCTCCAGCAGCTGCTGGATGTCCCGACCATTCTTGAGTCTCGGCTCCACGTCGCGGGCGATATACGACGGTGTGGCCGACGGATCCGCGCCAGCCGGCGGCGGCGGGAGATTCTCGACCGGGTTTTCCTCGAACGTGGTCATTGCGATGGTCACGTCCTCATCGACCGACGCAGCCGCTACCCGCGGCGTGGCCGGGCGAGCGATCTGCTCGGGCGGCGGCGGAATCTTGACCTCGGGTGGCAGCTCGATCGCCGACAGCTCTTCACTCACGGTTCCGAGATCGGCCGCTTCCAGCTGCGGAAAGAACTCGAATACCGCAAAGTGCAGAGCGGTCGCCAGGATCAGGCCGAGATACGTCAGCGCCGAGTAGCTCTGCTTGAACCTGTCGTTGGCAGGCAGGAACGCTGCAGCGCTCGCTCGCTTGGCTGCCCTGGCCTTCCGCGCTTCGTCTCGAGTCGTGATCTTCTGTTCGTCGTGTGGGTTCACGAGACTACCTCCTGGCTCTCTGGACCCGCTGCTCCACCCGTGTCGCAAACGTCACCCGGACGGCACCCGACGCCTGGAGCTGCTCCGTGATCGTGTTGATCTGGTTGTACGGCACATCACGGTCTCCCCGGATGGCCACCACCAGTTCACGGTTCTCTGCGTAGATCGGTCGCACGATATCCGCGATGTTGTCGTACGGTACGATCTGGTCGTTGATGTAGACCGTCCCGTCCGGCTCCACCCAGATGTGCAGAATGTTCTTACGCTTCTCGTCGATCTTCTCGGTCGCCTCGGCCGTCGTCCACTCGATGTTCCGCTTCTTCTCTTTGCGGAACACGGTCGAAACCATGAAGAAGATCAACAGCAGGAATGCGATGTCGGCCATCGACGACGACGGAATGTCGCTGCTCGCACCCGACTTGCGCTTGAAACCCTTCTTGGCGGACATGCCCTACTCCTCGAGAATCTGCAGCGAGATGCGCTCGGCACCCGCCTTCTTGACCTCGTCCAGCACATTCACCATGTGCCGATACGCCGCGTTCGGATCCGTCTTCACGGCCGCAATCAGGTTGCTGTTCTGAGCCAGTTCCTGACGAAGAATGATCTCTACCTGGCGATACTGGACGACTTGCTCCTGCTCGCTCTCGCCACGTTTCACGACGACCGACCCATCGGGCCGGACGATGAAGAAGATCAGGTTCTTGGCCGACACGTCCTGCTCCTCGGACTGCTCCGGAAGGACGATCGGCAAACCCTTCTCCTCGTTGAACACCGTGGTGGTGAGGAAGAAGACGAGAAGCAGGAAGGCGATATCCGCCATCGAGGCTGTCGGGATCTCGTCCGACACCCGCTGCTTGCGATTCAGAATCGGCATGTTCCATCCACCTCGCTTTGCGACGTGATCGCCATCAGGCCTGGCCCGCGCCCGTCGCCTCGGCGCGCTTGCGAGCTTCAGCGTTCCAGATCAGGTCCAGGACCGCCTGGGCACCCTTTTCCATGTCCATGATCAGCGTATCGATACGGCTGACGAACCAGTTGTAGAAGATGTTCACCGGAATGGCGATAGCCAGGCCGGAGGCCGTCGTGATCAGGGCGACCTTGATACCCGATGCGACGAGCGTCGGCTCGACCTGTCCCGCGGCCTCGATGGCGGCAAAGGCCGCGATCATGCCGATCACCGTGCCGAGGAATCCCAGCATGGGCGCCACGTTGGCGATCGTCGCCAGGACGTTCATGCCTCGTTCGAGAAAGTCGAGCTCGATGTTGCCCGTCGTCGAAATCGCCTTCTCGATGTCCTTGCCCGTCTGCTGATCCTTCACGCGGGTGAGGCCCGACACGAGGATGGCAGCCACCGGCCCTCGCGTTTCGCGAGCGGTCTGCATGGCTTCATCCAGCCGGCCCGTGGTACCCAACTCCTCGATGTTTTTCAGGAGCTTCTGGGAGTCCACGTGCGCCACCAGGAGAGTCCACCCCTTGGCCAGGATGACTCCCAGCGCAACGAGGGAGCACAGGACGAGGGGAATCATCATGAAGCCCCCGTCGCGGAAGATCGTCAGCAGTTCATAGCTGGTGTCTTGCACCCGACCGTCTCCGTTTATCCGTTGACGAAGCAGCTTGTTCGGCTCAAGAGGACGTAGTTTACCGGGGCGCGGAGGCCCCGTCAACGCGATTCAGACGCCCGTATCACTTGCTGCGGGAACTACCCTCGAGCGTTCCACCGGGTCCAGAGTGGGCATTTGCCCCGACTCTGAGAGAGAGATCTCTTCCTCGCCACCGGCCGCCAGGCGCGCCTCGAGGTCGTCCGGCCTCAGCCCCCTGTGGAGGATCCCCCTGTGGGCCAGGGATATCTGACCGGTTTCCTCGGAAATCACCACCACGAGTGCGTCGGTCTCCTCCGACAGGCCGAGCGCCGCGCGATGCCGGGTACCCAGCGCCCGCTCCAGCGTCGGTGATTCGGATAACCGAAGGATCACCGACCCGGCGTAGGCTACCTGGTCCCGTCGGACGATCACGGCCCCGTCGTGGAGTGGCGAGTACGGCGTGAAGATAGTGGCCAGCAGTTCTGCCGTTACCTGGGCATTGATCGGCGTTCCATGATCCACGTGGTTGGCCAGGTCCACCTGGCGCTCGATCGCTATAATTCCGCCGATCTTAGCCTTGGCCAGTCGATCCGATGCCCTGACGATTTCCCCGACGACCTCCTGCTGCTCGCGACGGGCGAACAGCTGGAACAGACGCGAGCGGCCGAGGCGCGCCAGCGCCGTGCGGATCTCCTGCTGGAAGATCACGATCAGCGCGAACGCGCCGTAGGTGAAGACCTGCGAGAGGATGTAGGGAATGAGCCTGAGCCCTGCGGCTTGCGACAGGACATAAACCGATACCAGGAACACGAAGCCAAGAAGTACCTGAAACGCTCGCGTTCCCGTGTACATCAGCAGGATCCGGTATACGAGCCACGCGACGATCAGGATCTCCGCGAGGTCCTTGATCGCGAACTGATCGAGAAGGAACCCCAAATAGTCGATTATCGCACTCATGTGGCCTGGCCCGGTGTTCCGGACTTCCGAATGGCCCACGCGACATCCAGGGCGCGACGAACCGGGAGCACGTCATGCACGCGGAAGAGGCGCGCTCCACGCTCGAGGGCCGACAGGCAGGCCGCGATCGTGCCCTCTATGCGCTGCTCCACGGGAACGTCCAGGATCGCCCCGATGAACGACTTGCGGGAAGGCCCCACGAGGATGGGTCGTGCAAGATCGAGCAGGCGCCCGATTCCGGCGATGAGTTCGAGGTTCCCCTCGGTCGATTTCCCGAAGCCGATGCCGGGGTCCACCACGAGCTGCTCCGGCGAGCAGCCGCGATCGCAGGCCACCTGCATCGAATGCGCCAGCGCGTCCCGCACCTCTCCTACCAGGTCGTCGTACTCCACATCG
>JBDHBK010000135.1:0-5741 GCA_039592635.1 Gemmatimonadota bacterium | reverse complement strand
CTTCACCTTCTCCGGCGTCGTCAAAGTGGATACGTGGGATCGACTGGTCTTTCCACGCTCCGGGGTCCAGGTCCTCGGCAAGACCGAGTGGGGCGACTCGGGCGACTTTTCGCACCACGTCCTGAGTGTGGACGCGGCCGTTCCCCTTTCGAGCAGGGTCTCGTTGCGTGGCCGCGCGGTCGCCGGGACGTCGGACGGCGATGACCTTCCCTCGCACTATCTGTTCTTCATCGGTGGAGCGAACCCGTTCTACCTGTATCCCGATCGGCACTTCTCGTTCGTGGGCCAGCGGGTCATGGAGAGCCGGGGTCGGCACCTGCAGATGCTGGATGTGGGGCTCCAGTGGGAGTTGATCCCGAATCTCTTCGCGCTTGGAAGGTGGAACACCGCGGCGCTTCCCGAGGAGTGGGGTTTCGACACCGATGACTTCATCACCGGATTCGGCGCCGGAGTGGGGCTCAGTTCACGACTGGGCTTCGCACGCCTGATGGTGACCGGCGGCAGCGCAGCCGACGCGGTCCGCCTGGAGATCGACCTGGGATACCTTTTCTGAGCTGTACTCCCAGTTCCTACCATCTCAGCCATGCCGATGAAAACGGGCCGCCCGCGTTCGCGAGCGGCCCGGTAAGAGGGTCAGCGGGTCGTCACTGGCGACGCCCCACAGGACTGGGATCAGTCCATGAAGTACCGGATGCCGAACTGGATCCTCCAGCGCGAGAGCTCACCGAGGTCATCCTCAAAGGTCTCTGTCACAGCGCCAGAGGCAATTGCGTCGTTGACGAGGAACTCGGGATCGTTACCGTCGATGTTACCTGTGAAGATAAGTGGATTGAGCGCGGCCGAATTGGCGACCTGGCGCACGCCCCAGCTCGAGCTGAACATGTTCAGCATGTTCTCGAAGTCGATGCTGACCTGGAGAACATTGTCCATGTCGCCGCTGCCGAAGATGAAGTCCTGCAGAATCCGGAGCGACAGGTCCGTGTACCACGGGTTCAGCAGGCCGAAGCGTTCGGCGATCTTCCCGCGGTTCTTGCTCAGGTACGGGTCCTGCTCGATGAACGCGTTGAGGGCCGTCCACTGGGCGGGGTCCTGCAGGTTGATGTCGCCCGGTCCCTCGGGGATGTAGATCAGGTCGTTGGCCGCCCCGTCTCCGTTCACGTCACCCGAGTAGATGTGGGAATAGCGGTTTCCGCCGCCCGCGAAGAACGCGCCGCCCTCGGCCACTTCCCAGAACAGCCCGAAGCTCGTCCTGAGCAGGTCGCTCCACCGCTGGTTGTAGGTACCGGTCGCCACAATCCGGTGCCGCTGGCCGAACTCCGACGGCGAGGCGATGGGCAGGTTCGGGTTGCCCGTGGTCGGCTGGCCGCCCCACAGCACGCTGGCGATCTCCGTCGATTTCAGCGTGTTGGTGGCATCCAGGTAGGCGTACGACAGGCCGATCCCGAGGCCGCTTTCCCACGCTTTCCTGAGCTGCAACGTGATGTTGTAGTTCCGACCTTCGTCTGTATTGCTGAGTACGTAGATCGACCTGCCCAGGAAGGCGGGATCAGCATTGTTGCGCTGGCCCGCGTAGTTCGGCCTCCCATCCGACAGGGTGCCCACATCCGTCTCAGCTGGCAAGTCCATGTTTTGCATGTAGATGTTGTTGATGTCCTTGCCATAGATGAACTCGAATGTTCCGACCATGTCCCACGGAAGCCGCTGGTCGATGGCAATGTTGCTGGTCCACATCTGCGGCCACTTGAAATCCGGATCCATGGCCGCGATACCGTCGAAGGACTGCTGCAGGATGAAGCTGTCCTCGCCAGAGCCCGGCCGCGGTTCGCTGGTGACCACCTTAGGCGCATCCGGCCAGATATTGGGATTGCTGCTCGGGTTGGAGAACACGTTCCCGACCCACACGAACGGCAGACGCCCCGTGAAGATCCCTGTGCCGCCGCGCAGTTGCGTCGTGCGGTCGCCCGTAACGTCCCAGTTGAAGCCCACGCGCGGTGACCACAGGGCCGTGGTTCCTGCAAGTCGGCTCTGGTCGACGACAACGCTCTCTCCATCTCCGTTGATCGCCGTGAGGTCTCGCGAAAACTGGTTGTCCACCGGGTCGGTGAAGTACATCGGGAAGTCCACCCGGAGTCCGGCGTTGAGAGTGAATCTCGGGCTGATCACGAACTGGTCCTGCAGATACACGCCCAGCTGGCCGAGGCTGAACTTCTCCCCTTTGTAGTCACCCGTCACGATGAAGGATTCCGCGTCATAGAAATTCGGATCGCCCGGGTCCGTCCGGGTGAAGAAGTCGTCCAGGCTGTTGAAGTTCCCCGCTCCGCCAGGAAATCCGAATGTCCCGTACCGAAACAGGTTGAAGGAATTGAAGAACCGGAACTGCTCGAAGTTCGCACCTAGCGTGAGACTGTGCCGGCCTGTGAAGTAGGTGAAGTCGTTAGTGAACTGCCACACATCGGTATCGAGATTGTTCTCGATCGAGAACGGCTCGTGCCCGACCGTGGTGTACGTGACGCCGCCGTCGGCGATCTCAAGTGTCGGGAACGGCACACTGTTCGCGTTGCGGAAGTCCCGGAACCGGTTGTAGCTCGCGAAGAACCGGTTGGCCCACTTGCCTTCCGTCGCCCGGGCGTTCCACTCGAAGGCGTACGAGTTGAGCTCGTTGTTGATCTGGTAGCCGGCGTTCTGGGACGGGAGACTCGAGCTATTTGGGCCCCGCCCGGAATTGTTGATGCTGAGCACGAACGGATGGGGCGGCAGGTCGCGTTCGGCGTCCAGCCGGTTGTAGCGGAACATGAGGTTGTGATTCGCGCCAACGTTCCAGTCCACCTTCAGCAGCGCCTTGTTGCTGTTGGTCTCGTGGAGGAAGCCGGAGTACGGCCCCGTGTCGTAGTTGTAGACCGTGGCCATGCGCTCCGTGATGGCATCCAGCGTACTCTGCTCGGCTCGTGATTCTCCGAACGCCGGTGTGCCGCCGGTCGACGGGACGAAGTTCGATCCCGGATCGTCCCGCTGCGTCAGCTCGCCGCTGAAGAAGAAGAACAGCTTGTCCTGGATGATCGGGCCACCCACGCTGAAGCCGTATTGGCCCACGCTCAGGTCCGGGTCGGCGATCACCTCTTCGCCGCTCACCTTGTTTCCCTGGAGGTTCTGGTTTCGGTAGAATGCGAAGCCGGAGACCTTCCAGCGGTTCGTTCCGCTCCGGGTGACCGTGTTGATGCTGGCACCCGTGAAGCCGCTCTGACGAACGTCATACGGGGCGATCTGAACGGTCACCTGCTCCACCGCGTCGAACGGAACGGGCTCCGTGGCCGTCTGACCACCTGGCGCGGGGTCGTCGAGGCCGAACGAGTTGTTGAAGTAGGATCCGTCCAGCGTGATGCTGTTGTACAGCCAGTTCCGGCCGCCGAAACTGAAGTTGCCATCATTGCGCGGATCGGTTCGCGTGAGATCCCGTGTGCTGCGCCGTACCGAGGGGAGGGCAACAACTTCCGCACGCGGAATGGTCGTGGCGGCTCCGGTCCGGTCGCTGTTCAGGACCTGGTCCTGGTCGGCCGTAACGGTGAGAGTCTCGAGCTCGATGGCCGTCTCGGTCAGTACGAAGCTGAGCCGCGAACTTTGCCCAAGCACGACGTCGAGTCCCTCCGTGGTGCCTGGCTGGTGTCCCAACAGGGAAATGGTCACCGTGTAGGGGCCTCCAACACGCATGCCCCCGATCGTGAACACGCCTCCGGCCCGCGTGGTGGTGCGGTACGTCGTGCCGCTCGGCACGTGAACCGCCGTGACTGACGCACCCACCAGCGGACTCGCTGCAGCGTTCGTCACCACTCCGTCGATACCTCCCGAGGTCACGCCCTGTGCCACCAGGTCTCCGCTCGAAAGCAGAAACAGCGCCACGATCGCGAAGAGCGTGGACGAGTGGCGAATCAGGGAGCGAGCAGGGAAGGGACGGGCGGTGAAGGACAGTGCGGCAAACGAATGCAACGGTAGCATTTGCCTCATCGCGGCCTCCTGCCTTGGGTAAGGTTGAAGCAGCCTGCGCAGAGAATAACTTACTGTAGCTACATCGAGTGCTTTACGGCAAGACGTTCGCCCCTCGTCAGACGTCTCCGCCCGGCTTGAGAAGCTCGGCCTGAAAGTCCTGCGCCTCACCGATACGGTGTACCTCTGACTCCAGGCCTCCGAACTGCTGCTCGAGCAACGCCAGTCGCTGCTGCATTACTGCGAGCTGCTCCTGTGACGCGCCGCCCGATCGCATCTGGGCCACGGCCTCGGCGATCGGCTTGATCGCAAACCGCAGCGTGATGAGCGAGAGCGGAATCAGCACCGTCAGCGTGCCCATCACGATGCCTACGATCGGTATCCAGTCCACTCCGGTCGGCATGGGCTACTCCTCAGGTTCAGAGTCGGATTTTGATGCCCGCAGGCGGTCCAGCGTCTGGCGCATTTCCTCGGGCGTAGCGTCGGTAATCGGGCACAGGGCCCCGGTGCACGTGTGGCCCACCTCGAGGCAGACCAGCGTTTCAGCGACCTCTCCGGTCGCCGGATCCACCCGACCAGCGGGGTCAACCGTGACTTCGACCTGTCGATCGCACGCCGAGCAGTAGGCCCAGTGTTTGTCCATGGTCAACCTCCGGGGGTGCCGCTTGTCCGCGCGGCCGCATCGTCATCGAGCTGGCAGGAGTCTCCCTCGCAGGAACAACTGCCACACCCGCCCTTTACGCCGGGTTGAAACAACCCGAACACGACGAACAGCGCCGCGAGCCCGGCAATCGCCAGCACCGTGGTCATCGCTGGCCCCCTCTACGTACGCGCCGCCGGGAAAGTTGCCTGGTGTCCATCACGAGGTGAACAATCCGGCGAAGCCCATGAAGGCCAGGGAGAGGCTGCCCGCGATGATCAGCACGAGACCCATGTTCCGGGCCACGGCTGGAATGCTCGCCGTCTCCGACGTCTCCCGGATCGATGCCATGAGGACAAGGGCCAGCGTGAGCCCGAGTCCGGCCCCGATCGCGAAGAACAGGCCCTGGAGAAAATCGTAGCCCCGGTTGGTGTTGAAGATCGCGTACCCCAGGATCGCGCAATTCGTCGTGATGAGGGGGAGGAAGATCCCAAGCTGCCGGAACAGCGTCGGACTGAACTTCTTGATCGCCATTTCAGTGATCTGCACGAACGAAGCGATGACGACGATGAAGGAGATGAGTCTCAGGTATGGGGCGTGCACGAGGATGAACGTGTTCAGGAGCCAGACACACACGGAGGTCATGACGAGCACGAAGATATTCGCCAGCCCCATGCGAAGAGCCGTCTCGACCTTCGCCGATACACCCATGAACGGGCACAGGCCGAGGAAGAGGTGCAGCGTGAAGTTGTTGACCAGCATCGCCGAGAGCAGGATCCAGAACAGTTCACCCATCAGACCGCCTCCTCCCCGCTTGCCACCCCATGCGGCCACTGCCGCACCCGGATGGACTCGGCCTGCCGTTCCTTCCACCAGCCGAAGGCAAGAAGGATGAAGCCGAGGGTGAGGAAGCCGCCCGGGGGCAGGATCATCACGATCCAGGGCTCGAAGTTCGGGCCGAGGACGCTGAATCCCATGACGGAGCCGTTGCCGAGTACTTCACGGAACGTGCCCATCATGAGCATGGCGATCATGAACCCGGTTCCGGTGCCCACCGCGTCCAGAAGAGACCTGCCGACGGGCCTCTTGGATGCGAACGCCTCCTGGCGGCCGAGAATCATGC